>CAZZXJ010000272.1:0-8115 GCA_964657905.1 uncultured Stigonema sp. | reverse complement strand
TACGCTCATATTGTGGTCTACCCAAATGAATATTGCGCTCCGCAGCACTACCGAAGCCACTCCATACAAGACGATTTCTGTCAATGCGTAAGTCCTACAAACCTCGCCTCATTCAGTTCGCGAATTTCTTGGGCTTGCTTGTCAAGTGCTGTAGGTAAGCTTCTACTTCTTGCTGATGGTTGAGATAGAAAGCAACAGTAGCGTATATATCAGCCAGCTTAAGTGATGGATAGCGGTAAACAATTTCTTCTGCGGTTACTCTTTGTTTAAAGACAGCAACTACGGTGTCGAGTGTTCCCTACCCGAACTACACCATCAACAGTAATTTCCAGTGGTGTTTCAGCTACAATTGTTAATGCCATAAGCAATACCAAGGTATTCGTCTCAATTTAAGCCTGAATTGGGCGTTGCTGAGGCACTAACTTTAATTGAATATAGTTCAAGTTTGTCTCACCTCGATCGCTCCCAAAGCGCGAAGATTTTGTCTTTGATCTTCCGTCAAACCAATAACGCCCGTAATATTCATCCCTTCATAGGGTTTAGGAATCTTCAATGATATTGGTAGTTCAAACTCACCTTTGTCCATGCTTCTGATCTGGATTATCCCATCATCGCTACCACTGGCAATGATCTGACCATCGGGGCTGAAGGCAACTGAAAGTACCTCATCAGCATCTTCCTGAAAGGACTTAATGGGCTGATTGTCACGAACATTCCATAAATATATAGTTCCGTCCTGACCGCCACTGACTAACATCTGTCCATCAGGACTAAAAATAACTGAATGTACCCAGTTCTGATGTCCTGTCAAAGTCTTGATGCACTCACCGCTGCAAACATCCCATATTTTGACAGTATGATCGTTGCTGCCAGTGGCAAGTAACTGTCCATCGGGACTGAAGGCTACTGACCTGACTAAATTCTTATGACCTGGCAATATCTTCGGGTCGCGATCAATGTGAACATCCCAGATCCTGACAGTATGATCGTCGCTACCACTGGCTAGTAGCTGTCCATCAGGACTGAAGACAACACATCTTACCCAATTCGTATGACCTCGCAATATAGATCGCGGGATACCCTGATGAATATCCCAGATTCTGACAGTGTGGTCATCACTGCCGGAAGCAAGTAGCTTTCCATCAGGACTAAAGACAACAGACCTTACCCAGTGATCGTGATCTGTAAGAACCTGGAGGCATTGCTTACCCCCGTTAGACTCAAGATCCCAAATTCTGATGCTTCGATCATCACTACCACTGGCAAGCAGCCGATTATCAGGACTGAAAGCCACTGACCAAATGCGGCTGGTATGTCCTCGTAGGGTAGTTTTGATCTTATGATTATGAATATCCCATATCCTGACAACCTTGTCCTCACTGCCGCAAGCAAGATATTGACCATCAGGACTGAAAGTAACCGACAAAATCCAATTAGAGTATCCCCCTACCGTCCTCAGGCATTGACCAGTTTGAGTATCCCAGGTTCTCACAGTTTGGTCGTCACTACCACTAGCAATCCGCCGTCCATCAAGGCTGAAAGCCACTGACCAAACTCGATTATCATGCCCGTAAAAGTTGTGGCATTGACCAGTTTGAGCATCCCAGATTCTCAAAGTGTTGTCATCGCCGCCACTGACGATTCGTCGCCCATCAGGGCTAAAAGCCACTGACCTAACCCAGTTCTCATGTCCGATCAGGGTCTTGAGGCACTTACCATCCGAGGCATCCCAGATTTTCACAGTGTTGTCATCACCACCACTGACGATTCGTCGCCCATCAGGGCTGAACGCCACTGACCTGACCCAGTTGTCATGTCCTGTCAGGGTCTTGAGGCACTCACCTGTGTGAACTTCCCAGATTTTCACAGTGTTGTCATCACCACCACTGGCCAAGATCCCCCCTACCGTTGGGGGGATCGGACTAAAGGCAACTGACCAAACCTTACCAACATGTCCCGTCAGGGTCTTGAAGTACTCACCAGTATCGACATTCCATATCCTCACGGTTCCATCTTCACTACCACTAGCAAGTAGTTTGCCATCATCGCTAAAGGTAACTGAACGTACACAACTACTATGCCCCTTGAGTGTGCTGAAGAGCTTACAAGTTTTAATATCCCATATCCTTACGGTTTGGTCGTCACTTCCACTGGCAAACCTTTGACCATCGGGACTGAAGGCGATCGAGCGAACCCAGTGGGTATGCCCTTTACATATAGAACGTCCTTGTCCCTCTTTTCCCTGAAATAGGCAAATTTCGCCATTAGAAGAACCGATCGCCAAAGACTCTCCGCTAAAGGCAACTGATAAAATACTGCCGAAGGGTTCTTTAAAAAGAGAATCATCCAGATGCGCACCGATCAGGTTTGTATTTTGCAGGTTGGCATAAGTCAAGTCAGCACCTTTAATTACAGTATGGTTCAAATTCTGACCTGCCAAAGCTTCTGAATTAAGTTTCAGGAGAATTGTTACAGCATACCCAGCAAGACAACCGACTTCCTTTTCCGTTTTGCCGCGTGTAGCGAGGATGATCTTCAGTAGGCGATCGCCAGCGGTTTTTGAACGGTCAAGCATATGCTCGAGTAGTTCAAACATTGCCTTCGAGAGTTCTCTTTGTCTATTCGTGAGATCTCCTAGTCTGAAAGCATCAAATAGACGCATCAGTGGTTCTGTAGAAAATTCGAGGAGCGGCGGAATTGGTATGACTCTACCCTGTTCATCTACTTGACGTTGAAAATAGGAAGACCAAGTGTACGGTCTAGGTGAGGCGAGGTTGTCTACATGCAACGGCGATCTTGCCAGATCAACAAAGTCTGAGGCTAATACTCCCAGTTGTGCAGCAAATTTATAAGCGATAAAGAATTCCAAGAAGGAGCGATGAGCTAACTCGTAGTCACCATCAGCATTTCGAGTCAACATAGACTGACCCATCATGTCGTAGCTCCAGTGGTCAACCTCGGACGGCTCCTGTACAATGGAACCAAACAATGAGCGAATTCGGTCAGGGAAGTTTCGATAGTTCAGTTGCATTTGATCGGTCACAAACATCTCCCAAGACAGCTCGCAGAGGAAGTAAAGCTTGTCAGCACGAGAAGTAAAAGTCCGCTCTGCTTTGATATCCCGATCCATCTTGTGTCTAACAGCCAACAGATAGATGTGAGACAAGTCTACTGACTGACCTGCCTCAATTTTAGGCAGTGCCTCCAGAATCAAGTCAATCATCACAGGTCGTCTAGCTAAATCCAGGAATTTATGATTGCTTGTGACCTGTTCCACAATAGCGTCTGTTTCTGCAGTCGTCTTATCTGAGAGACGGGAACGGAGCACATCACAGATTTGGTCATAGCTGAGTCTCAGCAGTTCCAGCACCTCAAATTGGGGACCCATCAGCTTCTTAGCGTCGCGGGGGTGTTCTACATCAATGGAATCTAATAAAGCTGCATTCAGCAAGGCGCGACCTTTGTCAACCTTGGGAAGATGCTCACTACGGCAGGTGAGAATCACCTTGGCTCCTGCTTCTACAACCTTAGCTAGTTCCCAGAAGTTATCAATCACCTTTTGGCGATCTACCTTACCTGCCATCTCATCAAAACCATCGAAAATGAGCAGGAGTTTGCCCATTCTATTGAGTTGTTTGAAGACTAAATTAGTCAGGGGAATATTGTGAATGGAGAAGAAGAACCATGCCAGAACATTCTCTACATCTAGTGCTTTGGCATAATCCCGCAGTCGGATAAGTAGGGGCAATCGAGGTCTGGGAGTGCCTTGCTTTTGGGCTGACTGATAACGTTTCAGAGCCGTCCAAGCGTAATGAAATGCAAACCAGGTTTTGCCGGTACCGAACTCTCCTAAAACGGAGATGTGTTTCTTGTTTGGGTCATCTAGCCAACGATCAATATAGCCATCAATCCAGCCATCTGCCGATTCGTAACGACTGACTATTGGTTCCCCTGTGACTGGGTTAATCCCTTCTTGTTTGATACAGGCTAAAGGAATGTAAGTTTTGTCATTAATGCCTCGTTGGTTGAGTTGTTCCTCCAACCATTTGAAATACTGCTTAAAGTTAACTCCTTCATCTATGAGTTCATCGAAGGTATAACAAAATAGTGCCAGTTCTCGATGTTTTCTGTACTCTGCGATCGCGCCACTAGCAGCACGACTAAATTTAATTTCTTTGTTTACTGTATACTCTGCGATCGCTTCACGAGCAGCACGACTAATCCTGATGTCAGCCACCAGCCATCCCTCGTTGGGCTTGTGTTCCTTGACTGCTTGACATAAACCGTCCAAGTGATTCAGGTCAGCCTCACCTTCCACACCACGTGCCAAGATGCGATCGTATCCCCCCCGCTTGGGGATATGGATAATCAGGTCAAAACAGTCCTCTTGCCGAATCCCACCTGGGATCAACTCGTAGCCTAATGCCTCAAACCAATCTCTCATTCTCTTCTCCAGATCGGAAGGCTCAATGTCTGCTTGACTTGGATCAGTTCCTTGAGGAAAGTGGCTTTGCTCTGGGTTATGGAGATTCCAGTTGGAAAATTGGGACGATTGATCTATTTCGCTAGATAGTTCGGGTAAATCGGAGTCGGGCGATCGCTTAGACACACGGTTAGCTTCATCAACACCCAAGCCTATATTTTGGACTCTCATTGTCGCATTATTACTCAATAATGCTCTTTGGAGTGCAGCGCGAAAATTTCTTTTACTAACTTCCTCTCCCAAAGCGAATGAAAGCAACTTCCAGAACTTGTGGCTGACATCTCCCTTCAGGTAATTAGGTTTATAGAGCGATCCTTGTGCCATTTTCTCATAAGTCAAACCCTCCCAGGAACCGCGTAGTACAGTCAGTTCTGGGTCAGTCAGCTTTCTGCCTTTGGCTTTGTAAACTGCTGACTCTACAATCTCGAAAACGTCTTGAAAATTCATGAGATAGGGAAAGGTTAGGATTTACAACCATGATAAAACATGAATTAACCCAGGAGAAAAAATCTAGTAATTTTACTGATGATCAATTGTTTTTCATAAACATAATCTTTACACACTCTTCACAAGTAAGACTTGGTAACACAATTGTTTGCTGTTAAAATAAACGCTTGGCTGCCAAGACGGCGCTAATTATAGTTATTCTACACATAAAGTAATATTATCACACATGATAATTCATGATTTTAAAAATACATGTTTTTATAGAAAGCATTTTATATCAGTTACCCGTTGTGATGGAATGCTAGAGGACTTGTCAAAAAATGAACACCCAACTCAGTTATATGGGTGGGGATACACCGGAGAAACATTGACTGTACGGGAAGAAGGGACTCATTTCGGCTTTGTCGTTGATGGTCTAACTCATGTGACTACTCATCACGCAGGCGAGGAGCAAGTATTCACCCTTATGAAAGGCATGTACTTCTGTGTACCAGGTTCTGTGTCTGTTCGCGGTGGATGCGGAATTGTGATCTCAAGTCTTAGGTATCATGGAATGTTCATGATTGGGGGACCGATTGAGGAAAAGGGTAGGTTGCTTTACATGGATGGTTGCTCTGATGCCCTCTTAGTCCCCCCAACGATTAAAGGCGATCCATGTCTCAACCATTTACACTTCCCACCTGGTATTAGCCAGACACGGCACACCCATCCCTCCATTAGGATTGGGGTAGTTACAAGCGGCAAGGGACATTGTAGAGTCCCAGAAAATGAAGATGGAACTGGGTCAGATATCAAAATTCCTTTGACCCTTGGTCAAATCTTTGTGATCCCAGGGGGTGGTCAGCATAGCTTTTTTACTGATGACAGCACACTAGATATTATTGCCTACCATCCAGATAGCGACATCGGACCAACCCATGATGACCATCCGATGATCAACCGAACCTTTGTGAATGGCATATCCGCTAGGGACATTCAGGAAATACGAACAAAAAGTATTTCTTGATACCTAAAATCTCATTCTCGTAGACCGTAGGGGCGGGGTACCCCCGCCCTACCCCGCCCTGACTGCTGTAAGTAAAGAGGGAGTATCCCAATGATATCATGTCCGGTAGTTGTTAATCGGTGGCACATTGTAAAGGCGCGGAAACCGCGCCCCTACGGTTTAGAAGGAGAGGAAAACAAGAACGGTTAAAGGGATAAGTAGCGGCTTTCCGGCTATAGTATGTTAAAACTTCCTTACTTTCACATACTTCTGAGGTCGTAATTACCATAAAAAATATTGCTTTTTCATGAACTAAGTTGTTATACTCAATAGCAAGGTCAGCTTAAGCTACTGATTTAAGCCATTAAAAGGGAGTTACCCCATGTTGGAAGGATGTTTCGAGACCCTCCAAGCATGTTTACCCAAGGAGTATCAAAGTTCTGTACCACGCAAACTGATTGTAGAATGCAGCATGAGTAGGAGTGGTAAGTCCCCAGAATTTTTGGTCACGATAGTAGGGCATCCAGATCATGACTTTCGATTTCAGAAGGCAGACTTGGACACCTATATATCAGAACGCCAACTGCTACTGGAACCTTGTGGTGTGGTGTTGATGGACAACGGAACTAGTGCGATCGATTACTTAGAAGCTGGCTTGCTGAATATTCTTCAAACCACTGGTTTTGGAGATGTCATGCTCATATTTCAGAAAGGCTTTTTTGTGTGTAGAGTGACATTTTCTTATCGAAAAGACTTAAACATTTAGAGTTTTGCCCCTTGAGATACTAAGCAGTTATACAACTGATGGTGGGCATTGAAAAAATGAATACATTCTTTGACTGTCTAAAGAGGAGTTGGATACCAACCCCAGAGACTAGTGTATGTGGACTACCACGCGACTAGTCTCTTGTTTTTTTTCAAGAGAAAACCTAGAGGAGGTTATTTCCCATGACATGTAAATACAAAGACCACCCTTTTCCCCCCTGCAAGTTTGAGCAGCACCCCCATGATCGCAACGTCTACTTTTGTCCCCACTGTCGAGAATCGTATGACGTGCGGGAGGTGGGAAATCAATTTTCTCAATGGCTGCTGTTGATCATCGCAGGCATCATTGTAATGGTTGTTTCTACTAATTCTCCATCTATTCAGTCTAGTAAAGATAACCCTCACACTTCCAAACCTGTTCAGGTTGAGTAGAGACGCGAAATTTCGCGTCTCTACTAGGACTACTGCATTCGCCCCTCCCTTACCGTAAGTGAGGGTGCGTTTCGCTACCTGGAATTTCTATTTTCTCCGCTGCAATGATTTATTCTTTACACACCTGACTACTAGGAGAACTGCAATGAAAAGAGCATTTCGATCAGTAACTATCTTCCTTGGGCTGAAAAAACCCCAGTCTTATTTCCCAGGAGGAAAACAAGTTTATCTGTTCACCAAGCGTCCCATACTTCACCACGACTTTACTCCAAAATTCTTACAGGATGCCATCTATGAACTGCAAGCCATTTTGCAAGATAAAAACTTCCTCTCAAATCCTAGTGGTAAATTTGACTTGGAAACTGAGGAGGCGGTGAAAGAATTCCAGAGACAAAATAATCTCTATGTTGATGGAATAGTTGGACCACTGACTTGGGCTTGTCTTTGCTACCCAAGGCTTTCCCTCAAAGCTAGCAGTCTGTCCCCAGAATTACAGGATGCAGTTAATGAACTGCAAAATATCCTGCACAAAGAAGGAACCTTAAAAAAAGAACCTAATGGGTATTTTGACAAGCAAACCGAAAGAGCAGTTAAACGCTTCCAGAGAATCTATGGACTGAAAGATGATGGTATGGTTGGGGCTGCGACTTGGGCTGTTCTGTTGGGAATGCGACAAAAAAGAGAAAAGAGTTTTCCCGGAATACTTTATTTCCTACCACTTCAGTCCTTATTCTTGTGGAAGCAGTTTTTAATGATTTTTTGCATCCTACTAGGTATTTATTATAGCCCTCTACCAGGCTCCCCTCCTCAATTTAATACAGCCATAGCGACTGCCTATGGACTCACTTGTGTAGTGCCTTTTCTGCTAGAGTCTTTACCGCTAAAGCAGTCTAACCAGCAAAGCTTGCTGCTTTTTGAATATGCCCCCTACGTGTTAACAGGTATTTTTTGGAAACCAATTATTAATTACCTATTGACCAAATAATTACTAATTCGTAATTCG
>CAZZXJ010000271.1:6279-8163 GCA_964657905.1 uncultured Stigonema sp. | reverse complement strand
TCCTCATTTTGAGCAAAAATCACCACATTAATCGTCAATAGTCAATAGTCAATAAACTTTTAACTATGGACTATTGACTGTGGACTCTTGACTAATTTAATATCCAGAATCTCGAATAAATTTTGACTCTTCAATTGTCACTGCTGACTGTTGTGGTGGCAATTTTGGTGCTGAGCCTCGGGCAAGTTGCTGTTGGGAGAACATTGCTTGGAGAACCATCGCCGGATCTACATAGTTGTTACCATACTTCAGTCCCCAGTGGAGATGAGGACCAGTGGTGCGTCCAGTCATTCCTACCCGACCAATTCTGACTCCAGCTGGTATTTGCTGACCTTCCCAAACTTGAAGACCACCTGCGCGATCAATTAGATAACGACGACCGGATGCGGTTTCAACATTTCCTTGCATATGGCAGTAGGTGTGTTGCCATTCGCCCGATTTAATGACTATATGAGTACCGCAGGCATTGCGATCGCCAACCTGAATGACTGTACCTGCCCACCAATTGCGAATGTAACTACCTTGTGGTGCTGCAATATCTAAGCCGCTGTGAAACTCCCAATTATTGCCACCAGTGGCAGAATGGCGGTAGCCAAAAGGGGATGTGTATGCTTGAAAATTTTCTACGGGGAAAGAGGCTGATAGCCAACTGTTACCTGGTGCTGTCTGATTTGTATTAGATTCTACAGCTTTAACAGTTTCTAACTTCGGCAATAGAGTAATTAAACTTACAATACTCGCTCCTAATACAAATAGGCTGGCTCCACAAATTCCTACTCTTCGTCGCCGATTACTCATTTTTTATTCCTCAATTTAATACAGTTCTGTTCTGACTTTTGTCAGTGTTTACTCTCAACACCCTAATTGAACGTGTATTATTTCTGTCTTTTGATTATTTACATCGCACTATCTTACTTCAGCATATTGAAATGTCAAGTTATTCAGTAGATAGTATAGTCTTTTTGACTGTCTAATTTGGGGATTGACAAATTGAAAATTAAAAATGCACACAGAGGCAATTATTTTGACTATCTTTAAGTCCTTGGTGATTGGTAATCAGCGTCGTTAATTGCTAGTAATAACCTTCTAATTATTACCTATTTTGAATTATTATGCAGATATTTACGGATATTTAGAAAGCAAACTTCATTTCTATGAGCAGTCTAGTAAAGTATAAAATATTAAGTATGAAGTTAACATTAACTTCAGTAAGGTGGGAAGAGCGTACATGCTACTGATAAGTTTTTACCAATTACATAATGCTCTGTGCCGTAACGCACCGTCCGCATGAGGTGCGTTACTACAGATTTATAAAATTTGAAGTATGGTATAAAATTTTCATTTGTTAGATTTATTAATCTGAAAGTGCGGAAAATTAACCAAGAAAGTAGAAATGCTGTTAAGTTTATGCTTAGAATTGCTTAAGAGGTTAAGTTAGCATCCGTCAAGGCTAAATTTGACCCTTTGCAGGATTCCCATAAGCTATGCTGACTGAAATTTTCCCCTTCAGCTTTGAGTTAAACACGAGTGCGATCGCCGGAGCGAGTTTGTGGTCTTTGGCGCTATATCTAGGTTTTGCCCCAGTCAGTGAATGGGTGATTCAGCAACTAAGTTGCTGGTTTAACTTTGCTGAGCGATCGCTTTACACCAACAAGACAGAATTTGAAAAGACTCGTCAGGCGAGAGAATCCCAAAACGCTTTTTACGCCTCGCTATTTAGCATTGTGCCTTTTCTAGCCCTTGGCACCTTATGTAACTGGGGCGTTGAACTAGGTTTAGGTAGCAGTTGGGCAATCAGCATGGGAATACTTGCTTGTATAGGTTGTGGCGTTTATGAACTGGGACGGCGCGATGGCAAGAATGATCAATTATGAATGATGAATG
>CAZZXJ010000271.1:0-6269 GCA_964657905.1 uncultured Stigonema sp. | reverse complement strand
GGAAGTTTTTCATAATTCATCATTCATCATTCATAATTTCTTCCTGCACTAACTGTGCTATCTTCAGAGCTGCACCTGGTTCACCTCGGATGCTCCGCAGCTTCGCTCGCATTTGATCCAATTTTTCTGGATGGGTCAAAAAGTCTAATGCCATGGACCCTACGTCTTGCGGCTGGAGTTTTCCTACCAGTTCTGGAACTACCATTTCCTGCGCCCAAATATTCGGCCATGCTAGTAAACCCTTGCGCCTCAGAAACAGCCAGTTTATCAGCTTGGCAAAGCCAGAACCGACAAGCGGCAAATTCGCCAAAAGTCCTGGTAACCCATCCCAAGAGCGCATCGCGTCTAGCTGTTGGGTTGGTAGCATAATAATCATTGGTACGGCTAAAGCACCTAGTTCAGCGGTGTTTGCCCCCACTGTAGTGAGGCAGAGGCTGCATTGAGATAATAAGTCGTAGGCAGGTGTCTGAGTCCAAAGTTCCACACATAAGCCAGTCACTGTTTTAAGGATAGGATGCTCAGACTCGACCAATATAGCTGCCGGATTACCGAAGGTCTGAACAAAAGGGTTTTTCTGAGGATCCGCAAAACTAGCTAAAGTTTGTAAATCCAAAGTCGGGGCTACGGGAATCACAAACTTGGTTTGGGGTCTTCTAGCGTGGATGTATTGTGCGCTTGCCAAAGTCAAAGGCACTCCTTGCATCAGTTTCGCCGCTTTTGACCCAGGGAGTAAAGCAATTAGTTCAGTCATTTGTCCTTTGTCTTGTGCCAATGACGAATGACCAATGACGAACGACGAATGACTACCTGCTTCTACCATCAAATCTCCCACAACTGTAAATTTATGGGCATATTTCTGGGGTACACGAGCAGCAACTTCAGGTTTCATCACCCCAAAACGGTCAATTAAGCCGTACCAACGTGCTTCCCATTCGGCGTAAACAACGGTGCGATAACCTAGTCTTTTGCTGATCGCAACAGGGAAAAATTGATCGCCTCCCAGGAAAACAACTACACCGCGATCACGCCAGTCCCAATTCTCAAAAGTTTTTCCCCACAGCAAAAACTGCCAAAAATACTCTGGTGGCTGCACACGGTCTACTTCGCTGAAAGACTGGGCAATTGCTGCTTCTTTGCCACTGGCATTTGGGCAAGGCGATAAAATCACAGAAATCCTCACATGAGTTCGGTCATGTCCCAGTTTTTGCCGCAATGCCTGCACTACTGGGCGCACCCAGGTTGTCACTTCTCCAGGACCATTCGAGAGAATTAAAATATCAAATTTAGTCATTAGTTATTTGTCATTTGTCATTTGCTAATTGCTAATTGCCAATCTTCCATTCCCCATTCCCCATTCCCAGCCCTAACTATAAAAGGAGTGCAACTTACATTATTAAGTTTCTGTTACATATATGTGAGTAAACACTCTTAAATTAAGTTAACAAATTTTAAAATATATTTCGTTTTTTATATCGTTTTGTATCAGATAGACGACAAAATGCCCACTGGGTAAGCGTTTTCTGATACAAACAACTCAGATTACCTAAAAGAGGAAGTCTAAGTAACTACTTTTTGCTGAGACGCCCCTAGGGCGGCGGCTGGTAAGAGAACATTACTTACAGTAGAGAACACGCATCAAAGGAGCCGAGGAAGCATGTTCACCCACGTCAAGTCCACCATTAGATATATTACGCCTGATAACTTGCGCGGACGACGTTTAATCAAGGTGGTCTATGTCGTGCTAGAGTCCCAGTACCAGAGTGCATTGTCACAAGCGGTTTGGGCGATTAACGAAAATAATCCTAACCTAGCGATTCAAATCAGTGGCTACTTGATTGAAGAACTCCGAGATCCAGAGAACTACGAGGAGTTCAAACGGGAAATCAAGGATGCCAATATTTTCATTGCCTCACTGATTTTTATTGAAGACTTAGCCCAGAAATTAGTAGCAGCAGTAGCACCGCACCGGGATCAATTGGATGTTGCTGTAGTCTTCCCCTCTATGCCAGAGGTGATGCGCCTGAACAAGATGGGCAGCTTCTCTCTAGCACAGTTGGGTCAATCTAAAAGTGTAATAGCACAATTCATGCGAAAGCGCAAGGAAAAATCCGGCGCTGGATTCCAAGATGGAATGCTGAAACTATTACGAACGCTGCCGCAAGTGCTGAAGTTCCTGCCAATGGAGAAAGCCCAGGATGCGCGGAATTTCATGCTTAGCTTTCAGTATTGGCTGGGTGGTTCTCCAGAAAACCTGGAAAACTTCTTACTGATGCTAGCTGACAAATATGTATTAAAAGGTGTAGAGACACTGAATTTGGCGTCTTTACAATATAAAGAACCAGTTGTCTATCCTGATATGGGGATTTGGCATCCTTTAGCTCCCACAATGTTTGAGGATGTGAAAGAGTACCTCAACTGGTACACAGTCCGCAAGGATATAACCAATGATTTGAAAGACCCGCTAGCACCTTGTGTTGGGTTGGTACTGCAACGCACACATTTAGTTACAGGTGATGATGCCCACTATGTAGCAATGGTGCAAGAACTAGAAGCAATGGGCGCACGGGTGATTCCTGTGTTTGCTGGGGGTTTGGACTTTTCTAAACCTGTAGAAGCCTACTTTTATGAACCAGCTACCAAGACGGTACAAGTAGATGCAATAGTTTCACTGACTGGTTTTGCTTTGGTGGGTGGACCGGCAAGGCAAGACCATCCGAAGGCGATTGAGACGCTGAAGCGGTTGAATCGTCCTTACATGGTAGCGCTGCCTCTGGTATTCCAAACAACAGAAGAATGGATTGATAGTGATTTGGGGTTACACCCAATTCAGGTCGCTTTGCAAATTGCAATTCCGGAATTGGATGGCGCGATCGAGCCGATAATTTTGTCAGGACGGGATGGAATGACAGGGAAGGCGATCGCCCTGCAAGACCGAATTGAAGCCGTTGCCCAACGTGTTCTCAAATGGGCTAACCTGCGCCGCAAGCCGAAGCTGCAAAAGAAAGTTGCGATCACCGTTTTCAGCTTTCCACCAGACAAAGGCAACGTCGGCACTGCTGCTTACTTAGATGTATTCGGCTCAATTTTTGAGGTGATGAAAGCCCTCAAGAATAATGGGTATGACGTGCAAGACTTGCCAGGAAGTACTCAAGAGTTGATGGAACTAGTCATCCACGACGCACAGGCGCAGTACAGTAGTCCTGAACTCAACGTCGCCTACAAGATGTCGGTAGCTGAATATGAAGCATTCACACCCTACTCCCAACGACTAGAAGAGAACTGGGGACCACCGCCAGGACATCTCAACAGCGATGGGCAAAACCTACTAATTTATGGTAAACACTTCGGTAACGTGTTTATCGGTGTTCAGCCCACATTTGGTTACGAAGGCGACCCGATGCGGCTGTTGTTTTCCCGTTCTGCAAGTCCTCATCACGGTTTCGCCGCATACTACACCTACCTAGAACAGCTTTGGAAAGCTGACGCCGTATTGCACTTCGGCACTCACGGTTCCTTGGAATTTATGCCAGGGAAACAAATGGGAATGTCTGGGGAATGTTACCCAGATAACTTGATTGGTACGATTCCCAATCTCTACTACTACGCGGCAAATAACCCCAGTGAAGCGACAATTGCTAAGCGTCGCAGCTATGCGGAGACAATTTCCTACTTAACTCCTCCAGCGGAAAATGCAGGGTTGTACAAGGGTTTGAAGGAACTCAGCGATTTGATTGCTTCTTACCAAACCTTGAAGGACACTGGACGCGGCATTCCGATCATTAACACCATTATGGATAAATGCCGGATGGTGAATTTGGATAAGGATATCGCCTTGCCGGAAAAGGATGCCAAAGATATGACCGCCGAAGAGCGGGATAATATTGTTGGTATAGTGTACCGCAAGTTGATGGAGATTGAATCGCGACTGTTGCCTTGTGGATTACACGTGATTGGTAAACCTCCCACCGCCGAGGAAGCAGTTGCTACCTTAGTCAACATTGGCAACTTGGATCGTGCAGAGGACGAAATTCTGAGTTTGCCGCGAATTATTGCTAGTAGTATCGGGCGAGACATCGACGAGATTTACCAAAACAGCGACAAAGGCATTTTAGAAGATGTCCAGCTGCTGCAAGAAATCACAATGTCAACTCGTGCCGCAGTTACCGCCCTTGTGAAAGAGCAAAGCGACTCCGAAGGCAGGGTTTCCCTTGTTTCCAAGCTCAACTTCTTTAACATGGGTAAAAAAGAGCCTTGGGTGCAAGCAATTTTAGATTTGGGATTTCCGATTTTAGATTCTAATTCCCAAATTCCAAATCCCAAATCTAAAATCCAAAATCTATTTGAGTATCTGGAGTTCTGCTTGCAGCAAGTTTGTGCTGACAACGAACTGGGAGCATTACTCCAAGGGTTAGAAGGCGAGTACGTTATACCAGGACCAGGTGGCGATCCGATTCGCAACCCGGATGTGTTGCCCACAGGTAAAAATATCCACGCCCTCGACCCCCAGTCAATCCCCACCACTGCTGCTGTACTATCGGCAAAAATTGTCGTTGACCGACTTTTGGCACGTCAAAAAGCAGAAAACGACGGCAAGTATCCGGAAACCATCGCTTGTGTACTTTGGGGAACAGATAACATCAAAACCTACGGGGAATCACTGGCACAGATTATGTGGATGATTGGTGTGCGACCAGTTCCAGATGCTTTGGGAAGGGTAAATAAGTTAGAATTGATACCTCTATCAGAGTTGGGACGCCCCCGCATAGATGTGGTGATCAACTGTTCTGGTGTATTCCGCGACTTGTTCATTAACCAAATGAACCTGCTGGATCAAGGGGTGAAAATGGCAGCGGAAGCAGATGAACCGCCATCGCTAAATTATGTCCGCAAACATGCCCTCCAGCAAGCAGAGGACATGGGCATTAATTTGCGTCAAGCAGCGACTCGCGTCTTCTCCAATGCTTCTGGTTCCTACTCGTCAAATATCAACTTGGCGGTAGAAAACAGTACTTGGGACAGTGAAGCCGAGTTGCAGGAAATGTACTTGAAGCGGAAATCCTTCGCCTTCAGTGCTGATAGCCCCGGTACGATGGAAGAATCGCGGCAGATTTTTGAAAGCACCCTGAAAACTGCTGAGGTGACTTTCCAAAATCTCGACTCTTCCGAGATTAGCTTGACGGACGTTTCTCACTACTTCGACTCTGATCCTACTAAGCTTGTTGCCAGTTTGCGGGATGATGGTAAGACACCAGCATCTTACATTGCTGATACGACGACAGCTAATGCTCAAGTGCGTACTTTATCAGAAACCGTGCGTTTGGATTCCCGTACCAAGTTGTTAAATCCCAAGTGGTATGAGGGGATGTTGTCTCATGGTTATGAAGGTGTGCGAGAGATCTCGAAGCGGTTGGTCAATACGACCGGTTGGAGTGCAACTGCTGGTGCCGTGGATAACTGGATATATGAGGATACTAATTCCACGTTTATTCAGGATGAAGAGATGCGCAAGCGCTTGATGAATCTCAATCCCCATTCTTTCCGCAAGATTGTCTCCACCTTGTTGGAAGTGAATGGTCGCGGTTATTGGGAGACGAGTGAGAGCAATTTGGAATTGCTGCGCGAGTTGTATCAGGAAGTTGAGGATCGGATTGAGGGGATTGAGTAGGTGATAACGGTGTAGACAAATGTAGAGACGCGAACGATGGCGTCTTTCCATCTGGAACTTCGTGCTTTGCTTAACTACTTCATTTTAAATACAGAGTAAATCACCAAAACAGATAACTGAGTACAAATACTCAAAAAAGGGGAGCTGCTCAAGCAGTTCCCCTTTTTTATTAAAAATTTACACTATGTTTGCACAAACACAATAAAAAATCAGTTTTAAAGCCATTATGTTTGTGCAAAAATATGATTATGTTACTTTTGTTTGTACAAACAAACGATTAATTTCCAATGTATAGACTATTTGTTCGTACAAACAAATAGGGAGACTGAGATCAACGTAAAATCCATGAAAAGGAGAAAAACAAAATGGATCGCGACTTCTTCATGTTAACGCTTAAGGCACTTGACCATCCTCAAGGGTTAGAAGTAATTAATGCTGTACGTCAGTTCCGCCAAGAGGTGCAAGCTCATGCAGGGGTAGATCCTCTACTGAAGGTTAAAGCCTATGACGTAGCAAAAAGTCGAGGCATTCGCACTCCCCAGCATATTAACTAGGACTTACGCACTATACAAATTTAGCATCATGTGTATAACGGAATTCGGTC
>CAZZXJ010000270.1:0-8185 GCA_964657905.1 uncultured Stigonema sp. | reverse complement strand
TTAACTAATTACACTTCTGGGAATAGAACTTGTCTAATCTTCTCCACGTCAGATGCTGCCACTGTAACAATGGCTCGCTTGTATTGGGGCTTGTAACCAACAAACCTGCCAACGCGCCGCTTTTTGCGGGGTGGTAGTAGGGTATTTACCTGTACGACCTTGACATTAAATAAATTTTCGATCGCCGCTTTAATTTCTGGCTTGGTTGCCTTTGGAATCACTTCAAAAGTGTATTTATTCTGCTCCATTAAGATAGTCGCCTTTTCGGTGACAATTGGGCGACGCACTAAGTCGGCTAGGTCGCGGGGGTCGTAGCTAGTCACTGTAGACCTCCTGTATTTTTTCTAGAGCTGATGCTGTTACCACAATTTTGTCAGCATGCAGCAAATCATAAACATTTAGCTGGTCAGCAAGAATTAGCCTTAAATTCTCTATATTGCGGGCTGACAAATACACGTTTTCGGTGCGTTCCGGCAGAATTAACAGAGTCTTGCTTTCGGGAGCAGATCCCCAACGGGCGATCGCCTCCACCAATTCTTTGGTTTTAGGACGGGATAGCTGTTGGCCAAATTCTTCGACCACAATCAAATCCTCAATGCGACCGAACATGGCTGTCCGCAGTGCTAAACGCCGCTCTTTGCGGTTCATCTTCAGGTTGTATTCTCTAGGCTTTGGTCCAAAGATGACTCCACCGCCACGCCAGAGCGGTGAACGAATAGATCCTGCACGCGCACGACCAGTACCTTTTTGCCGCCAAGGTTTGCGACCCCCACCTCTGACTTCGGAACGGGTTTTTGTACTAGCCGTTCCTTGGCGAGCATTGGTCATTTGTCTTACCAAGGCTCTATGCACAACATGAGACGCCGTTTCCTGCTTGGCTACCCGCAAATCGAACGTTTTTTGCCCGACTTCTTCTCCTTGCCAATTTTTTACTACACACTCAACCATTTTCGTTCGTTGTTAGTTGTTAGTTGTTAATTGTTAATTGCTAATTGCTAATTGTTAGTTGCTATTAGCCATTAGCTATTAGCTATTTACCAACTATGTTGGCAGGAATAATACTCACCAAGGCACCCGGTTTACCAGGAATAGCTCCTTTAATTAGCAATAAGTTGCGTTCCGCATCTACTCGCACTACAGTCAATTTGCGAATTGTCACACGGTAACCTCCTAAACGTCCTGCCATCCGTTTACCTGGATATACACGACCAGGAGTTGTACCTGCCCCAATGGAACCTGGTGCTCTGTGGTTTTTGGAACCATGAGACATGGGTCCGCGACCAAAGTTGTTACGTTTTTGGTTGCCTGCAAAACCGCGACCGATACTTGTACCAGCTACATCTACAATTTGACCTGCACTAAAAATATCCGCTTTAATCTGTTGACCTAAAGCATAATCACCGGAGTTATCTATGTGATACTCCCGCAAGTGACGCACTGCTGGGGCTGATGATTTGGCAAGGTGACCTAGCAGTGGTCTGTTTAGCGCCTTTGGCTTTACTTCGCCATAGCCTACTTGAATGGCGAAGTAACCGTCGGTCTGTTTCGTTTTAACTTGTGTTACTGTGCATGGTCCCGCTTGAATGACCGTGACAGGAATGGCTCTTCCTGCATCGTCAAACACTTGGGTCATGCCCAGCTTGGTGCCGAGAATTCCTACAGACACAGTTACTGGCTCTCCTTTTTATTTGCTGATCATAAGAATCAGATTATAGAGTACACAGAGTTTTGACGCCCAGGGGTGGGGCGAATTTCCTTTCCTCTTTCTTAGATTGACTTAGCGAAGTCTGAACTGCTTAGGTGAGGCAGTTCAAACTTCTTTGTTGTCTCCACCAAGTTCTACTGTTTGGTGAATCCGTTGATTTTTACCCACTTAGTTACCAGAACAGCCAAAAGCGCCTTCTTATGAAGGAAGGGATAACTTCCGGATTTAATGCAAGGCTCTACTGCTTTGCGCTTTGTGCAGCAATGCTGTCATCCTAGCAATTGCTCTGGCACTTTTTCTTTGTCATAGGACTTAAGCGGCTTTCATCCGCTCAGTATCCATTAACTGAGACTTATGCCATGCTAAAAACCAACATTACTGCTCAGTTTCTACTTCACTGACTACCTTAAACTATTATTTAAGGTTTTGCCTACTTTTTTCAGGGGCTACAGGAGTGAATCCACTTTACGTCTTCAGGTTGGCTTTGGTTTTTTCAACCAACTACTGCTCTATAGAACTTATACATAGCTGTCTACGCTGTCTATTTCCTGCTTCATCTCAGGGAGTCGGCTCCTTTTTATCCACAGGCGCTTTCCCTACCCGGAGATAGGGGTTCAACTTCGAGCCGAAGTTACTACCAGATCGGGTCCTAAGATCATCCCTAGCTGTTTTTATTCATCAAGTTTTGATGCTAAAACTAGCTTTGAATAGGGTTGCTTTAGATCATTTTCAGGTCACGATCTAATAATATACCTGATCTATTGATGTTTGTCTAGAAATTTTTATAGATGTTTTTAGATTGGGCATTGGGCATGGGTTATTATTTCCATTCTCCATGCGCCATGCGCCATGCGCAATGACTAATATATAGAGATATTTAAGTGGGATAGGACGAAAATCAATCTATGGCACTAATTACCACTGGCAACGCTTTAATCCGCGATTTGGAAAAATTTGGCGCTCTTGGTGTTTACGTACCTCTGGAAGGGGGTTTTGAAGGTCGGTATAGACGCCGACTACGTGCAGCAGGTTATATCAGCCTCCACATTACCGCTAGGGGACTGGGAGACGTAGCTGCCTATCTCACAGGAGTTCATGGAGTCAGACCTCCTCATCTTGGTAAAAAAAGTACTGGTAGCGGTGCGGCAGTAGGTTATACATACTATCTACCGCCGATTGTCAGCTATCAGCTAGAACAGCTACCACCCAAATCAAAGGGGTTGGTGTTGTGGATTATTGAAGGGCATATTCTTTCGGCTCAGGAAGTTGAGTTTTTAGCGAATTTGCCTAAGCTAGAGCCACGAGTGAAAGTGGTAATTGAGAGAGGTGGCGATCGCGCCTTCCGCTGGACATCTTTACAACAAACCCTGCTAGCGAGCTAGTCCACAAATTATAAATTATGAATTATGAATGATAAAAATTTCATAAATTATAAATTATAAATGGGGAGTTTGTTGCATTTAATTTATAATTCATAATTCCTGTAGCATTTCTATAGTGCTAATCCGAAAACCACAGGATGCAAATAATTGCCGCGCTGCTTCATTGACAGCCGCCGTATCAAGGCGAATTTGCTGGATTCCCATATGATGACAGCGTTCAATGGTCAGCATCACCATCTGCCGTGCAATTCCCTTTTGACGATATTCCTGCTCAATCCAGAGATCTTGAATAAAAGCGAATTCCTGTAAACGGTAAATTGGTATTTCTCCCTCAACTGTCGCTACCAAGAACCCTACGAGTCGCTCTTGATCCTCAGCTACCAAAAACACATTGCGTTCTTCAGTAGTTAGCCGCTTCAACCATCGTTCATAACGCTGTTCGGGATGGGTAAGAAAACCGTATTTGGCAGAGTCCCAAGATTTGTGCCTTGCACGAATCTTGGCAACCATCGGTAGGACTGCGGGTACGTCCGCTCGCAGTTTAAGGAGAGTCACTGACCCAACCGGATCAGACAGCAATTAAAGGAGGGTTAAGGTTTTCTCTCCCAACACAAACCTTCTAACTAGATGACCTGACGGGGTGACAAGCACCCCGTAATGCTTACTATGTATAAATTTGACCGAATTATGGTAGAAAAAGATAGGTCAGAATTGTCAATAAGACCTATCTATTGAAAATGTTACCACCATTCTACCAGACACACTTAGAAAACAAACTAGAACCATCAGAATTTTTGTTTTTCAATATTATGATTAATATCTTGCAAGAACTCAGAGAAATAAGTTTAGAAAAAATTGCCACAGCTTTACCAATACCTATTTTATTTGAGAGTAGACGTAAAAAAGTACAAAGATTTTTATCATTACCGAGCCTCAACATTAAAACACTTTGGTTCCCAATGCTTAAAGATACGCTCGCGCCCAAAATTTTACAGCAAATGAACCTATTTATTTGGTAATTGATAGAACTATTTGGGAACGTAAAAATTTAATTATGATTAGCATAATTTATGACCAAAGAGCTATTCCTATCTACTTTGAATTTCTCCCGAAATTAGGAAGCAGTAATCTTGGCGAACAAATAAAATTTATTTCTCAAATATTACCCTTATTTAAAGGATACAAAACAATTGTCTTGGGAGACAGGGAATTTTGCTCCATAAAATTAGCTAACTGGCTTAGGGAGGAAGAATTAATGTTTTGCTTGAGATTAAAAAAGAATGAATTTATTGAAATAGAAGATGGTGTTTGGAAAGAATGAAATGATTTAGGATTACAGCCTGGGGTTTCTTTGTTTATCGAAGGGATAAAAGTGACTAAGACCCAAAAAATTGGGGGTTTTAATCTAGCTGGTAAATGGAAACGTAAAAATGGAGGAATAGCACATAAAGAAGGATGGTTTATCCTCACTAATCTAGGAGATTTAAAATCAGCGATCGCCAGCTACAAAAAAAGATTTGACATTGAAGAAATGTTTAGAGATTTTAAGAGTGGCGGCTACAACATGGAAGGTAGTAATGTTCGGGGTGAACGCTTAATTTGTCTAATTTTATTGATAACGATCGCCTACAGTTCAGCTACTTTTAAAAGACAAAAGATTAAGAGTAAAGGTATGCAAAAATATGTTGGCAGGATTAAGGAATATGGGCGTGTCCAGAGAAGACATAGTAGTTTTTACATCGGCTTATATGGACAAACATGGGTTAATTTTATAGATTCTTGTTGGGGATTAATCGTAGAGTTAATGAGATTAAGTCCTAATAAGTTGGAGTATTATTTACAAGGTCAGAGAGCTATGAACCATATTCTATCTGCATTCTAGCTTTCATGTCACCCCCTCAGGCTTTGAACCAAGCAGATGTTCACTACCACACAGAAGCAGCATTTGCTCTTGGCACGGTCAGAGTACTGGAATTTGAGCGTGCTATTCAGCAGAGCAAGCGTACTTTGCTTGTGCTTTCCCCAGCCTACTTAACAGATGGTTTCAACCAATTTATTGACCAGTTAGCGCAGTGCTATGGCTTAGACACACAAACTTGGCCTGTCATTCCCCTAATATTGCAGCCAGTGGAATTACCACCACGACTAAGTATATTAGTAAAGCTCAACGCCACTAATCCAGATGAATGGGAAAAAGCTATTGAACGTCTGTGTGCCGATTTGCATTGCTTGGTTCCTAGTTCCTTGCCTCAGCCAGCCTGTCCTTATCCTGGAATGATGCCGTTCACCGAGGAGATGAGTGATCGCTTCTTTGGGCGTCATGAGGAAGTCAATGAACTCATGGAGCGTCTGCGCTTATATCCGTTTATGACAGTGATTGGTCCATCAGGAAGCGGTAAATCCTCGCTGGTGTTTGCGGGACTGATTCCGGCTTTGTCCAACAGCAGACTCTTTGGCTCAGGCAACTGGCTGGTTTGCAAGATTCGTCCTGGTGAGACACCTTTGACTACTCTAGAAACTGCATTGGGTAGTGATCTAACCAATCCAGCACTGGCAGTATCAGAGGCTTTAGCTACCCAGCCTGGTACCCAACGAATACTACTTATTATAGACCAGTTTGAGGAAGTGTTTACCCTTGCCAAACAGGAGACAGTTCCCTTCCAAAAAACACTGCTGCGTCTGATTGAAACTCCCAACTGCTATTTAATTCTCACTGTCAGAGCTGACTTTTATCCTGATCTGATGGGTTCGCCACTCTGGCGAAAGATTCAGTCTTATCGGCTGGAGGTAGTTCCCCTAGATGCAGCGTCTTTGCGTGAAACCATTACCAGACCATCTGAGGATGTTGGCGTGTTTGTAGAATCAGCCCTAATAGAGCGCTTGGTAACAGATGCAACTGGAGAACCGGGAGTTTTACCTCTGATCCAAGAGACGCTGGTACTGTTATGGGAGAAAGTAGAGCGGCGATTTTTGCCCTTTAGAGCCTACGAAGCTTTCGTGCTTTCCCGTAAAGCTTACGGAACTTTGGGTAGTAAAAAGCTCACAGGATTACAAGTGGCGATCGCCTATCGAGCTGATGCGGCTTTGGCGGGCTTGAGTGAAGAACAGCAGGCGATCTCCCGCCGAATTTTTCTGCGTTTGGTGCAGTTTGGCGAAGGACGCGCTGATACTCGTCGCCAGCAGTCAATTGATACTTTAAGTACTTCTGATCAGAACAAAAGCCTGTTTATGCAAACCTTAAGCCATTTGGCAGATAGCCGCTTGCTAACTCTTAGCGGCGAGGAAGGCTCCAATAATATCAAGGTAGACATTGCTCATGAAGCTCTCATTAGCGGTTGGCCAAAATTACAGCAATGGATAGCTGAACGACGGGAGGCGGAACAGATCCGCAGGCGACTGGTACATCAAGCGACTGAGTGGGTACGGTTAGGTAAAGAAAGTGGCGGCTTGCTTGATGAGATAGAACTGGCTGAAGCTCAGGGGTGGCTCAACAGTCCCGATGCTGAGGTGTTGGGCGACGATGAGGTGCTGTCTGCATTAGTAGAAGCGAGCAGACAGGCGATTCAGGAAGCCAAACGGCGACAAGAAGAGGCAAGAACGCGAGAGCTAGAGCAAGAACGCCAGCTGCGAGAACTTGCTGAGTCTCGTCAACAAGAAGCAGAAGCCAGAGCAAAAGCCCAAAAACAACGAACCCAGATTGTGATTGGGGCCGGATGCTTGTTGACAGTCCTTGCAGCCTTTGCTGTCAGATTTGGAATAGAGGCAGAACATCGTAAAGAAACCGCCATCAGTGCCTTGATTTCGGAACCTCAACGACTTCTTGAGACGAATAATCAGCTTGAAGCGCTGATAGCAAGCGTGAAAGCACTAGGGCAGTTGAAAGAGATCGGCGGACAAAATACTGATGCGTTGAATCAACTGAGATCGGTTATCAATCAAGTACGGGAGCATAATCGTTTAGAAGGTCATAAAGCTCCAGTTGTAGGAATAAGCTTTAGCCCTGATGGTCAAACTATTGCCTCTGGCAGTGCAGATAAAACTATCAAACTTTGGAGCATCCATGGCAACTTACTGAGAACTTTGCAACAGACAGATCAGGTCTGGAGCGTAGAATTTAGCCCTGACGGCAAGATGATCGCCGCTGCTAGTAATGATAAGACTGTTAAGTTTTGGAGTGTAGAGGGAACACTCCTGAGAACTCTTAAAGGTCATGAGAATATAGTTTATCGTGTAAGCTTTAGTCCAGATGGTAAGACTCTCGCCTCTTCTGGTTATGATGGCACTATTAGGCTATGGGACACAAACAACGGCAAACTCCTCCAACTCATCAAAGATTTAGATGTCATCAAGGTTAGGGGTGTCATCTATGGTATAGATTTTAGTCGTAATGGTGAAATGCTTGCTTCTACCGGCTACGATGACGATCAAGTGAAGATTTGGAAACTCAATGGTAAGCTTCTAAACATTTTAAAAACTCCTCAACAGCAGCCAAAAATAGATAATCTTCAGCACCAAATCGTTAGTTCTGTGAAGTTTAGTCCTGATGGAACAATTCTTGCCTCTGGTAATTATGACGACACCATAAAACTATGGAATTTTAGAGAGGGTAAATTGAGAAAAACAATTGCCGCTCACAAAGACCTAATCTATGACATAGCATTTAGTTCTGACAGTCAGATGATTGCCTCTACTAGTAGAGACAATACTGTGAAGGTCTGGAAATTAGATGGTACTTTGTTAGCAATTCTTAGGGGTCACACACAAGCAACCAATCAAGTAAGTTTCCGCCCCAAAAAAGATAACGATAAAGATAACAGTCAGACTATTGCCTCTACCAGTGATGATCGTACTGTGAGGCTTTGGAAAAGTGATTTTAACAGTGGTGGCGCTGCTGTGCAGTTAAATGATTTATTGAGGGACACATGTCAATTTCTGAATGACTACTTGCAAACACATAAAAATGTCTCTCCAGAAACCAAAAATATGTGTGATGCCATCAAGCTTTCATCCCTCTAACTGATAGTTAAGTGAAGCTGCCATCTTCAAAATAATTCGTAGTTCGTAACTCAAAATTACGAATTACAAATTATTACTTTTA
>CAZZXJ010000269.1:0-8186 GCA_964657905.1 uncultured Stigonema sp. | reverse complement strand
CTAAAGGATATCAAAGGACTAAAGAATTTAGTTGGGATAAAACAGTAGCGCAAACTCTTGATGTTTATCGTTCTGTTGCATGAGATGAAATGGTCGATCGCCCTCGCAATTGCCACCCGAAATTTCAAGCACACCTAGCCACAGATTCTTAACAATTAGAAACTAATTTTTCAGACTTAAACCAGAGAATATTCGTATTTATTTATATAAAAAAAGTGCCTAACTAAATCAATCGACTTATTTACTATACCGAGGGTAGCCAAACATGATCAGTGTCATCACACCAGTATATAACGGAGAACGATTCATTGAAGCCTGCATCAAGGTTGTCATCGACCAAAAATGTCCTGATTTTGAACACATCATCGTAGACGGTGGTTCAACAGACCGCACTGTAGAAATCATCAAACAGTATGCAGAAAAATATCCACACATCCGTTGGATTTCTGAAAAAGACAAAGGACAATCAGATGCGATGAATAAGGGAGTTGTGATGGCTAAGGGAGACATTTTAACAATTCTGAATGTTGATGACTACTATGAGCAAAATGTGCTGAACCGCGTAGCAGAAATATTTAAAATATTACCAGAGCCAAGCTTGCTCGTTGGAAACTGTAATGTTTGGGATGATGAACATAGACTTATACATCTAAACAAGCCAGCGAAATTAGAGTTCAGCGCTCTACTGCTTGCTCCATACATAAATTCTTTTCCCATGAACCCGTCCGCATATTTTTACCATGCTTCGTTACATCAAAAAATAGGAATTTATAAAGTTGATGAACATTATGCTATGGATTACGACTTCATTCTAAGAGCAGTACAAGCAGTAACAACCAAGTATGTAGATGAAACTTGGGGAAACTATCGACTAATAGAGGGGACAAAAACTAAAAATGATGAGAAAAGTGGTCAAAGTTTTCAGCGCCTGGAACGCCTTTTAACGAACTATAGAAGAGAACTTCCTCTACTTAAGCGTTGTAAAATAGCTTTTATAAGACAGTTTTGTAGAAACTTCAATCAATTCAGATACTACTTAGATCTAGTCAAGTACTATTGCAAAAAGCCATCTGCTATTTTGCCTAAAATCAGAATAAAGTTAATGAAAATATTCAGTGTAGCATCGTCATTTTGAACATTACTAGGAGGTTTATGCTCAGATATTTACAATTAACAGTAAGGTGAAATGACTTATGGGCTTGATGAAAAATGTGAGCAAAGACCGTATACAGCAACGTATCAAGGTTCAGATTATTAGCAGAGACATTCCGGTCGAGAATACAAGAGGTAACGCTACTTATATTCTGGATTTTATGCGTTACTTACGGCAGGCAGGTTGTGAAATTGAGTTCATACTCATTAATTCATCACCTAACGGTAGAGTTCCTTGGTATATCATTCCCTCCACATTGGCAGCACTTGCTAATGTGTCGGCTAAGGATAACTTGAGGATAGGTGGTGTTCTGCTAAGATTTAAGTCGTTATCAGATTGGATCATTGAGTTAGTGCGACTAGCTTACGACCAGTTGCCAGAAACCTTGAAAAATATTTACCGTTCTGACAGGGATAAACGACAGCAACCGCCCAAGTATTTGTTTGCCTCTCAACCTTGGGATATTTTGGCAACACTAGAGGAAGTAAGTTTTGCCAGTTCACGGTTTGTCAGATTTAAACCAGATGTCGTAGTTGCTAATTACGCCTTTTTAGGCAATGTTTTAGATTCCTCTTTTTTAGATGAGACAGTATTAAAAGTCATACTTACCCACGACATACGTCATCACAGAAATACTCAATTCAAAGAATTAGGACTTGCTACTTTTGAGTCGGACTGGAGCCGGGAACAGGAAACTATAGCGTTGAGCAAAGCACAAGTACTGTTAGCCATTCAGGAAGAAGATGCTAAGCTCTTCAAAGAAATTGTACCCCAGTGTGAGGTGATTTGCATGCCCATGTCGGCGGTATGTCACTCTCATACTGTCAAGCAAGTAGCTGGTCGTTGCTTGTTTGTTGGTAGTTACACAGATCACAACTACTACGGTCTACAGTGGTTTCTTGATAATGTATGGCCAACTGTTATACAGTTAATCCCTGACAGCAGCCTCCACGTCTGCGGTACTGTGTGTAACTTTATTCAAGGAACTTTTCCAAATGTTCGTTTTCTAGGTAGGGTGGAGGATTTGAAACCTGAATATGGTGCTGCTGAAGTTTGTCTGGTTCCTTTGCTAGCGGGCAGTGGGCTTAAGATCAAGCTCGTGGAGGCAATGTCCTATGGTCGCGCTTGTGTTTCAACCAGTGTGGGTGTTCAAGGACTGCGTGAGATTGCAGGTAAAACTACACTTGTGGCAGACACGGCTGAAGATTTTGCTTTGCTTGTGCATACGCTTTTAACCAATCCAGACAAACGCCAATGGATGGAGGAACAAGCTCAGAGGTACGTGACCGAAAAGCTTTCTCCTGAAGCAGCCTATCAGCCTTTTGTAGATTACATTCACCAGTACTTGCAGCAAGTATCAAGCTAACCTAACATAGTTGGCTTTGAGGAAACTGTGGACTTGGGCAAGTTCACATCTTCAAGTAAGTAAGAAAGCATTTGTGTCTCATACATTTAACGACAGTAATATAAACCATAAAATCCTTAACAGGAAATACAAAAGAGTTGGTAGAAAGCATATGAACGTAATCAGCCGAGTACAATTTCCTAAGACAGATGAAGCTTCAGACTTATATATTAAGTTTGTCCCAGGTATCTCTATAGATTTTCAGGCAGACGACACTAAAATAATTATGCCTGAAGGTAGCACAATATCTTTTAACACTTACTTCAACTCAATTTACGAAAAATATTATACGAAATATACAACTTTTAGCTCCCTTTCCTATTTACTAAAACTAGAGGGTGATTTTGAAGTTTCTGCTTATCGGGAAACACATGAAGCGAGTACAAAAGAACTTATTCATAGCCAGACAATTAAGGAATGTCAACTATCAGATTCTGTCAAAATTTTATTGCCAGAACTTGTGCCAACTCAAGAAGCTGGTCGAATTTATCTGGAAATAACTTGCCTAAGTGAACAAGGTTTGTTTACAGAAGGGTTAGTTGTCACTGAACAAGAAAAGCATCGGGATGTGTCCTTAGGTATCATCACTTGTACATTCAAAAAAGAAGCCTATGTAAAAAAGACAGTTAACGCTATTTTGCAAGACAGTTTTTTGCAGGATAAGAAGTTCAAAATCTTTGTAGTTGACAATGGCAGAACTCTCAATGAGAGTGAGTTTTACGACTATAGGGTTCAGCTGATCTCTAATCGTAATGTAGGTGGAAGTGGCGGTTTTACTAAAGGACTGATTGAGGCGTTGCAAGAAGACATTTATACCCACTTCTTGTTCATGGATGACGATATAGAGTTAGATAGTGAAGTTATTTACAGGCTTTTCTCTTTATATGAGTATGCGCCGCAGGATTTTGCTGTAGCTGGCAGCATGCTTGATTTCAACAAAAAATACCTTTTGCATGAAGCAGGAGCAGTATATAACAAAAGATTTGACGAGCAGGGAAACATCCAACATTCTCCATTATCAGTGGATTCTCTAAAGCATGATCTTGATCTACGAAACCCCATCTCACTTAACTTACTTCTCTTAGAAGAAAATATAGATTATGGGGCATTTTGGTTTTTCTCTTTTTCTAAAGAAGTTGTTGAAAAAATTGGATTACCACTACCCTTTTTTATCAAAGTAGACGACGTAGAGTTTGGTTTAAGAGTCAAAGAACATTTTGATAATCGGATAGTGGCTTTTCCATCTTTAGCTGTATGGCATGAACCCTTTTATGGAAAAAGACCTATCTGGGATCATTACTATTGCTCTCGTAATCACCTGATAACAGATTCAATTCATGGTTCGCTCACATATTTTACCGCAGTAAAATATATAACACAACCTGTTATTTATCATTTATTAAAATTTGATTATAATGCTGCACAAATGTTTGTCCTCAGTTTTAGAGATTATCTCCAAGGACCCAAGTTCATTATCAATACTGACCCAGAGATTCTGCATTTCCAGATTTGTGAATATAGTAAAAGTCATAAAAGCCAAACTATAGTGGCTAATTCCATTTCTCAAAACGAAGACTATCAATTTACAAAAACTGGAAAATTACAAAAACTGCTGAGTTTGTTAACGTTAAATGGTCATTTTCTCCCGAAATTTATCGTTAGTAATGAAAGTACAACAATTCGAGTACGATCAAAGATTGATGGAGACGACAAAGAACAAGACTCAGTTTCTAAAGGATTTGCAAAGAAAAGAATAATTTTTATTCAGGAACAAGTTCCTTACTCTTATCAAAATGAACTGGATCCAAAAGCTGGCATAAATATTTTATTTGCCTGGGTTAAATCTGTTATTACAGGTAGATTGAGATGGTCTAACGTAAGTGCAGAATGGAAAAAAGCTGCAAAAGATTTGGCTTCTATTCCATTTTGGCAGAATTACCTTGAACCCCATAAGTAGGTTGGCACAAACAAATCATTATTGGTTCGTAGTTGCGCTACTTGCGGGAAGCCACTTCGTGTCTACAGCGCGCACTAAAGTGCAACTACAAGCCTTTCTCCTCTATTTTACAAAACTTTACATAGTTAGTATTATTCTCACCGACTTACTTAAGACAAATTCTCAATATCAAAATGTATGTCAAGCAAGGAGAAGCTACATGAAAGTAGAGTGTTGGCATAAACCTAATATTTTTCACAGTAAACATTCATGAAAGGTAGCAAGTATATGAACGTAATAAGCCGAGTGCAATTTCCTCAGACAAATGAAACTTCAGACTTATATATTAAGTTTGTCGCAGGTATCTCTATAGATTTTCATCCAGGCGACGGCAAAATAATTTTGCCTGAAGGTAGCACCATATCTGTTAACACTTACTTCAACTCAATTTACGAAAAATATTATACGAAATATACAACTCTTAGCTCCCTTTACTATTTACTAAAACTAGAGGGTGATTTTGAAGTTTCTGCTTATCGGGAAACACATGAAGCGAGTACAAAAGAACTTATTCATAGCCAGACAATTAAGGAATGTCAACTATCAGATTCTGTCAAAATTTTATTGCCAGAACTTGTGCCAACTCAAGAAGCTGGTCGAATTTATCTGGAAATAACTTGCCTAAGTGAACAAGGTTTGTTTACAGAAGGGTTAGTTGTCACTGAACAAGAAAAGCATCGGGATGTGTCCTTAGGTATCATCACTTGTACATTCAAAAAAGAAGCCTATGTAAAAAAGACAGTTAACGCTATTTTGCAAGACAGTTTTTTGCAGGATAAGAAGTTCAAAATCTTTGTAGTTGACAATGGCAAAACTCTCAATGAAAGTGAGTTTTCCGACTATAGGGTTCAACTCATCTCTAATCGTAATGTAGGTGGAAGTGGCGGTTTTTCTAAGGGACTGATTGAGGCATTGCAGGAAGGAGTTTATACCCACTTCTTGTTCATGGATGACGATATAGAGTTAGACAGCGAAGTTATCTACAGGCTTTTCTCTTTATATGAGTATGCACAGCAGGATTTTGCCGTAGCTGGCAGCCAGCTAGATTTCTACAAAAAACACATTTTATATGAAGCCGGATCATTATATAACAAACACAAGGACGATGAAGGAAACCTCAGCCATCGTCCATTCGCATTCGATTCTCTAAAGCAAAATCTTGATCTACGAAACCCCACCTCACTTAACTTACTTTTGGTTGAAGAAAATATAGATTATGGGGCATTTTGGTTTTTTTCTTTTTCTAAAGAAGTTGTTGAAAGGATTGGATTACCACTGCCCTTTTTTATCAAGCTAGACGATGTAGAATATGGTCTAAGAGTCAAACAAGATCTTGACAATCGGATAGTGGCTTTTCCTTCTTTAGCTGTATGGCATGAACCATTTTATGCTAAAAAGCCTTGTTGGGATGTTTACTATTACTCTCGTAATCACCTAATAACAAATTCAATTCATGGTTCGCTCACATATTTAAGCGCAGTAAAGTATTTGACAAAATCTATAATTTATCACTTATTAAAATTTGATTATAATACTGCACAAATGTTTGTCCTCGGCTTTGAAGATTATATGCAAGGACCCAAGTTCATTAGAAATAATGACCCAGAGATTCTGCATTCCCAGATTTATGAATATAGTAAAAGTCACAAAAGTCAAACTATAGTGGCTAATACCATCTCGAATAGTGAAGATTATCAATTTACAAAAACTGGAAAATTACAAACACTGGTTAGTTTGTTAACGCTTAATGGTCATTTCCTCCCGAAATTTCTCATAAGTGATGAGAGTGCAACAATTCGAGGTAATGGATACGAAGGACAAGACTCAGCTTGCAAAGGATTTGCTAAAAAAAGAGTGATTTTGGTCATGGATAAAATGCCTCATTCTTATCAAAATGAATTGGATAACAAAGCAGGTATTAATATCTTATTTGCTTGGTTTAAATCTGCTATTAAAAATAGTTTAAGATGGACAAATGTAAGTGCAGAGTGGAAAAAAGCTGCAAAAGATTTTACCTCTATTCAATTTTGGCAAAATTACCTTGCACCTCATAGGTAAAACCGAGTTTCAACATTCAAATTATGTCAACGAAGGAGAAGCTTCATGAAAGTAGATTGGGTAATTGTAGGGGCTGGATATTCAGGCTGTATACTAGCTGAACGGATTGCAACTCAGTTAGCACAGAGAGTGCTAATTATAGAACGGCGAGACCACATCGGCGGTAATGCCTACGACTACTACAACGAGCATGGCATTTTAGTACACAAGTACGGTCCCCATATTTTCCACACCAAATCCAAAAAAGTCTGGGATTACTTATCCCAATTCACTGAATGGAGACACTACTTTCACCATGTGCTTGGTGTGGTGGAAGGGAAGAAGGTTCCCATACCATTTAATTTGAATTCACTCTACGCGCTTTTTCCTCCCCGCTACGCCGAAAAGCTAGAGTCACAGCTTTTAGAACACTTTGGCTTTGGAGTCAAAGTCCCAATTCTCAAGTTGCGTGAAAGCGCCATTGGAGATCTAGAGTTTTTAGCTAACTACATCTATGACAATGTCTTCTACCGCTACACACTCAAGCAGTGGGGAATGAAACCAGAGGAACTCGACCGTGGGGTAACAGGGCGGGTTCCAGTGTACATCAGCCGAGATAATCGCTACTTCCAAGACCCGTACCAAGCAATGCCAAGGCTCGGTTATACCGAGATGTTCCGTAGTATGCTCGCTCACCCTAATATTAAGGTACTCCTGAACGCGGACTATCGTGAAGTCATCAACGACATCAACTTCAACCGAATGGTTTACACAGGTCCGATTGATACCTTCTTTGATTATATGTACGGTGAGCTACCTTATCGCAGCTTACGCTTTCAATTTGATACGCTGGATCAGGAACATTACCAGGAAGTAGGTACAGTTAATTATCCCAACGACTACGATATTACCCGTATTACCGAACAAAAGTATCTATCGGGGCAAACTTCACCCAAAACCACGTTGGTAATGGAGTATCCTCAAGCCTATGTACCAGGCAAAAACGACCCTTACTACCCGATCCTACATGAGGAAAACCGTCAGCGTTATGACCTCTATCTCAAAGAGGTTGAGAAACTCAAAGGTTCAGTCATCTTTGCTGGACGGCTTGCTGAATATAAGTACTACGACATGGATCAGGCTGCATTACGAGCATTGAGCTTGTTCGAGAAAGAAGTAGTCAGTGAGTGAGTAGCTTAGAAGGACTCAAGGAGCCAGTTAATATGTAAACCAAATGGCGGTATCCCTACTGCCTTATTTAAGGCAGATAGTATTCCAAATATTTGACAAATACTTGAACGGTTACAAAAAATTACGAAGTCAACTTGCGTTCGCCTGAGATCCCGTCTTGGAGTAAGTTTGCTCATATCTTGCACCACCAACAATGTTGCGAAAATCAAAGCCGAAAAAGCTTATGAATTCGTAGGGGAGCCACCCTCGTGCGCGGTGAGACAGCCCTGTTCGCGTTAGCGACGTTAGCGAAGCGGTAGCGAGGCACGAGCGTCAGGAGCGTCAGCGTCTCCCCTTGGGAGAAGGAGGTTTTCCCTCCGTAGGGGACTGCGTTAGCGATAGCGAAGCGTTAGCCGGTACTCCGG
>CAZZXJ010000268.1:0-8191 GCA_964657905.1 uncultured Stigonema sp. | reverse complement strand
CCCCACTCCCTACTCCCCACTCCCCTCTCTCTTCTGTTTAAGTTTCAGCATAATTTCTGCGTGTACCTCGCGGGTAATGGGGTAAAAATAAGTTAAAAATAGGCCACAAATCAAAAAAATGGTAGGCAGAGGACCAGTAGCAGTGCGAATGGCTAGCAGTGCTGAATCTGGTTGTATGGGTAATGGTTGACCCGCTACAGCTTCTTTGAAACCGAATGCTTGTAAAGCATTTCCCACAAGAAAAAGTCCCACGGCTAAACCGAATTTTTGCAGCAGAACCATGAAGCCATAAAAAATTCCTTCCCGCCGTTGTCCTGTATTGAGTTCATCAAGTTCAATGACATCTGGGATCATTGACCAGGGAATGAGATAAGCGGTGGAAACGCCAACACCTGTCATCACTGCTAAAAGGTACATTAGAACGATTTGACCAGGCTGTAAGAAAAATATTCCCGCTGCTGCTATTATCCATAGACTCATACCCATAAAATAAACAGCTTTTTTCCCGATTCGCTGACTTAAAGCGCTCCAAACAGATAGCATTAAAAGAGCAGTTCCTTGTACCGCAATCAATACTGTCGGTACGTCTGATTCTTTGAGGCGCATACAGTTGACGACAAAGAAGGGAATAATGCTGGCTTCCACCTGCACACCTAACCAGGAAAAAAGATAGATACCGATAACGAATAAAAAAGGTTTGTTACTTAAGACGATTTTGACCTGTTCGCCAATGGTAAGAGGTGCGGGTTCCTCAGTTTGAGTTCGTTTGGCTTCAAAAGCCATGACGCGATCGCGGGTTCCCCAAATGCAGCAATATAATGAAAAGACGGCAATCACAGCACAAATGGTCGCTAGAACTAAATACTGTTGCTGGCGATCGGCAATCTTCTCAAAAATAACTTTTGCCAAAATCAACGATAGAATACTACCACCAATGGAAAAACTAAAGCGAAAGCTGTTAAGTGTCGTACGTTCGTCGTAATCCTGAGTGAGTTCTGGAGTCATTGCCGTGTAAGGCAAATTGACGACAGTGTAGAGCGACTGAGATGTGACTCCGATCACCACATAATAGCAGAACAACCCCCAAACACTAAATGGTGGTACAATCCACTGCAAGAAAAAGAAAATCCCAAAGGGAATCGCTCCATATAATAACCAAGGAAGACGACGTCCCCAGCGCCGAGATTTCGTTTTGTCACTCAGCACACCCATAATCGGGTCAATCACCGCATCCCAAATCTTGCCAATCATTAAAATACTGCCAGCCAACCCCGCCGGGATACCAGCAACAGTAGTAAAGAAAACTAGCAGAAAAAATATCGAAACATTGGCACTGATCGCTGGTCCTAAATCGCCAGCGCCATAAGCCAGTTTGGTTTTTAAATCAAGCTTTTCACGTTCAAGAGTTGGTTGGGGATAGCCATCCGGGGCAGAATCGGTCATAGTACCTTGCGCTCGCTCATATTAAAATAAGTTGCTTGGTATCCAGTATTAGCTCTAAATCAGATCTTTTATGCCAGACCTTTACGTTTCTTGGTCAGAGTATCACCAAAAAATTGAACAACTGGCTGCTCAAATTCATCAATCAGGTTGGGAATTCAACCAAATTATCTGCCTTGCCAGAGGTGGACTACGAGTAGGAGATATTCTCTCCCGTATATACGACCTACCTCTAGCTATTTTGGCAACATCATCTTACAGTGGTTCTGGCAAGCAAGAAAGAGGCAACCTAACCTTTTCGCGCCATTTAACCATGACCACTGAAAATTTAGGTTCTCGCATTCTCTTGGTAGATGATCTGGTAGATTCTGGAATCACACTTCAAGAGACTATCCCTTGGCTTAAACAACATAGTAATTCCCCAGTTGAAGAAATCCGTACTGCCGTCATCTGGTATAAAGCCTGTTCAGTAATAGCTCCCAATTACTACATCAATTATCTGCGTGATAACCCTTGGATTCATCAACCATTTGAACACTACGAATATATGAACCCAGCAGAACTTGCGGTAAAGGTAAGGGGGAGTGGGGAGTGGGGAATAGAAAAACCAACAACCACCAACTAACAACTAACAACTAACAAAATCAAAACAGCCACAACCAAACTGGGAGAGTTACAAGCATTACTATAGTCCCCACTGCCAATGCAGTGACTGAAAGTTCGCGATCCAAATTGAAGGTTTCGGCAATGACGAGTGTGGCGAAAGCTGGAGGCATTGCCATTTGTAGCATAACTACCTTTGCTGTTGCACCAGTTAAACCAAAAAGTGGTAGAGTGCTGCCAACAATTAGGGGAACTAGCAGCATTTTGATGACCACAGTGATGCCCGCACGTGGGAAACTGCGCCAAGAGTTGAGTTTACTCAATCGCATCCCAATTAATACCAGAGATAAAGCAACCACACTCCAAGCAAATTTCTCTAGACACGATTCAACTAGGGGAGCAAGGGTTTGTTGTCGAAACCACAAACCAAAGCCGTAAGTCCACAGTGATGGATTAGTTAAGATTGCCCGAGGAATTTGCCAATAATTCTGGATACCACTGCCAAAACGAGATGCGATCGCCACACCTAAGATACTAGATCCGAACGTCGATCCCAGCAAATCGTAGAATAGCGCCCAGGCAAAGTATTCCTTTCCGACAATTGCCAGAGTGATCGGATAACCCAAATAACCTGTATTACCGATCATTGCTGCGAGGATAAAACTACCCTGAGTCGGTTGTCGGGGGACAGTATTTGTAAAATAAGCTTGTGCCTGAATGCCTGCGATCGCCAATAATGCTCCAAGTATAATTGCTGAGATGGCGATCGCAGGTGCAATCCAAATCTGTCCGGAGAAGTCAGCTTTGCGTAAAAAGACTAAAATGCTGATCGGTACACCTATCCAAAAGAGGAACTGACCCAATCGCGTGGGAACTGTCGCTGGCAGTTTGCGTCCCAAAATGAATCCTAGCAGGACTGATCCCACCAGTTTGACATATAGTTCTATGATGTTTGTCAATACTGCACCCAGGAATAAAGATGCTACCTATTGCGTTTGTTTTTCTCCAGTTTACAATTTGTTATGCCTATTCAATAAAAGCAGGAGTTGACCCTTGAATAATGGAGGGTTTTCTGGAAAACCGCAAGACTCACTCTCTACCTCTGGTGAGGATATTCCCGCAGCTTTACGTGATACTCCTGATGTAGCACCTAAAGTACGTGCCCGCCCACGGATTTTAATCATTGGGGGAGTGGCGGGATTTGTACTGCTTGCGGTCATTAGTGGTTTTTTGTTTTTTGTGACTGCACCGAAAAAAACTGTAAAGCTTGAGCCTTCCCCTACTAGTTCCGAGCCTGCGACTACAGCACAATCTGCTACTGCTGTCAACTCCCCAAATGCCAATACACTTTTGGGGCATTTTTCCTACTCAGAAGCGCCTGAGTCAGAACTAGTAACGATTTCTGCCGATGGACGCATCAGAATGCGCAAAGCTGCTGCCCGAAGTTTTCTGGCGATGGCAAAAGCAGCGCGGAGTCAAGGTGTGATTTTGGTGCCTATTTCCGGCTTTCGTTCAGTGAAAGACCAACAGCAGTTGTTTTTTGATGTAAAATCTCAGCGGAATCAGTCAGCAGCAGAACGAGCTGCTGTCAGCGCTCCCCCTCGTTATAGCGAACATCACACAGGTTACGCTGTGGATATTGGAGATGGAGCAGTACCAGCAACTAACGTCAATCCTATCTTTGACAAAACGAAAGCTTTTCAGTGGCTGCAAGCCAATGCAGCGCGTTTCAGCTTTGAGATATCCTTTCCTAAAGACAATCCCCAAGGTGTAAGTTATGAGCCTTGGCACTGGCGTTATGTAGGCGATCAGGACAGCTTAGAAACTTTCTACAAAGCCAGAAATTTCAAACCAGCCAAGGTAGCGCAATAGAAAATGGCTAATTGTTAATTGTTAATGGCAAACAACAGTCAACAATCCCTATTAATCACCAGTACTGTGTCCTGAGTTCTCAGTCTTTTTGTCTTGTCTCCTGCCTCAATAGGTGAACAAAACGTAGGGTGGGCAGTGCCCACCAAAACCTTGTCACTCATTCATAGAAGCAATGGTGGGCGATGCCCACCCTACTTATTTGTTGAAGAAGGAGTCAGAAGTCGTGACGTCAGTCGTCAGAATCAATCAGTATGGGATTCAGACCCCCACTGATTGAAGACCACCAAATTGGAAATTTGGCTCCGTGCTTCAATTAGTGGCGGGTTTGAATCCCCCACTAATATCATGTCCGGTAAATCACTTATAATTCCCAGAACATCCCACCCCACCCTGCCAAAGCTGTGCTTTGTCTCCCCGGACCGCATGCGGGGAGGGGTAGGGGTGGGGTGCTTTTATTATAAGTAATTAAGCGGACATGATATAATTTAGGACTTACGCACTATACAAATTGGTCATCATGTGTATTAACGGAATTCGGTTGTTTCATCTCGTAGAATTGACCACATGGTAAGGGCGGGGTAACCCCGCCCCTACGCTCATATTGTGGTCTACCCAAATGAATATTGCCCTCCGCAGCACTACCGAAGCCAGTGCATACAAGACTATTTATGTCAATGCGTAAGTCCTATAATTGATTCTGACGACTGACGTCACGACTTCTGACTTCTTCTTCAACAGGCGATAACTCTTTGTTCTATAATGGCTAATGGCAAAAAGATAATTAGCCATTAGCCATTAACAATTAGCAACGCTCATATCAATCTCCAGTAGTGTGTTTTGATTTCTCAGTCTTTTTATCTCCTTCCTCTGATGCGGGTTTAGCATACTTGCCGGGATACTTATGCTGAAAATACGCTTCCAGCACTTGTAAGACCATTGGTCCACAAATAGTACCGCCATGATCGCCAGTGTTTTCACCAAAGCCCACAACCACAATTTCCGGTTGATCGCTGGGGGCATAGGCATCAAACCAAGTATGATTTGGACGATTAATACCGGCTTCAGCGGTGCCACTCTTTGCAGACGCAGGCGGAATTGATGGCACGTCTAAACGCTTACCTGTACCTTCAGATACCACTTTCCGCAGTCCCTCGCGGAGAATTTTTATAGTTGTCGGTTTCATATTTAAAGATACGCGCCAACTTTTTGCTTCTTCATTGTCTTTGAGCAAATGTGGCTGAACTCGGTATCCACCATTAGCAGGAACAGAAAACATCATAGCAGATTGCAAAGGTGTCACTTGCAGAGCGCCTTGACCAATTGACATATTGATACTGTCACCTACCGTCCAAGGCGTCTTCCAAACTTTCTGCTTCCAAGCTTCATCTGGTACCAAGCCTTTCGATTCTTCGTCTGCAAACTCAATGCCGGTTTTTTGACCAAACCCATATTTACGACTCCATTCGATCAAAGTTGGACCACCGACTCTTCTGCCAACTTGATAGAAGAAGGTATCACTACTCATCGCCAGCGCCCCTGTAAATCCCAACGGACCGAATCCAGAGTGGTTCCACTCACTAAATGTCACCCCACCGACAGTGAGGGAGCCAAAGGTTTGTAGCACTGTGTTAGGAGAAAACTTACCCGATTCCAGTCCAGCGGTCGTGGTAATAACTTTGAACGTACTGGCGGGTGGAAAGGCGCTGAGGGCGCGATTGACTAACGGATGGTCTTTACCTTGTACGCTTTGCCAGTCTTTTTGCGAGAGTCTTTGCTTGGAGAAGATATTCGGGTCAAAGGTGGGGTGAGACACCATTGCTAAGATAGCACCGTTTTTCGGGTCAAGTGCAACGATCGCACCTTTGGTATTGCCCAAAGCTTTTTCAGCTGCCTGTTGCACATTTAAATCGATGGTGAGGTGTATATCTTTACCAGGCTTTGCCTGTTTCTCACCCAAAACCCGAATTGGGCGACCCTTACTATCCACTTCCACCTGCTGACCGCCCCATTCACCCCGTAGCAGATTTTCATAGGCCTTTTCTATGCCCATCTGACCAATCACATCTCCCAGTCGGTACCCTTCCTTCTGCTTTTCTTTTAACTGTTCGGGGGTCAGTTCACGGGTGTAGCCGAGTATATGTCCCAGTTCCTTTCCGTGCGGGTAGTAGCGAACAGCATCAGTATTTATTTCTACATCTTTAAGTTCGTTTTGATACTCTTTTACTGCCGTAATTTGTGCTTCGCTCAGGTCGCGAGCAATCCGCACGAGTGACGAAGAGTTGGGACCTGCCGCTTCGAGTTTCTTTTCGATTTCGTCTAAGGGTATATTGAGAATTTTCGATAGACGCGGACCAACAACCGACCACGATGGTTTGGTGTGAGCCATAGGCCACAAATATATAGAATGAGGATAACGAGTGGTGGCTAAAAGTTCACCATTGCGGTCAAAAATATTACCCCGTTCTGGTTGTTTGGGGATCATCCGAATCCGGTTTGATTCGGCTCGTTGTCGGTGGTATTTTCCTTCAACCACTTGTAGGTATGCCAAACGACCTGCGATCCCAATGGTCATTAATAGGGTAAATACAATTAAAAATACGGACTGGTAACCTTGTCCGACTGTACGTGTATCTCTTTTTTTGATCAGTAGAGGTGATTGTAATAAAGCCATAAGACGTCTAGTGATGCCGAGAATAGTATTATTTGTATACAAATGCGCTCTTTTCGTTCCCGGTATTTGGCGTTAAATCATCGCGCCTAGTAGATTCCTCATAAATTATTGTTGCCGGATACAATAAACCAAAGTGTAATATGTCGTCGGCTGATAAGTAGATGGTGTATAAATAAACATCGGTTCCGGCTGCTCATCGCTAATTGCTAATTGCTAATCGTAGTCAGGCAATTAGCCATTAGCTGTTAGCCATTAGCAAACCTTACCATTTACCTTTATTTCCGCCATGTTACTTATAGATTACATTAATTAACAAAAACACGTAAAATTACTGTATTCAATTTACGATTATGGCTCAAACTGCGACGCAGAATCAGGGAAAAATGGCGACTTTTGAGTCGCTTGATGTGGAACTGCATAACGTTTTCAAGTTCTTTAACCAAGAGCCTGCGGTACATGGAGTAGACTTAGATGTCAGACAGGGAGAATTCTTTAGTATTCTCGGTCCCTCTGGTTGTGGCAAGACAACTACACTACGCTTAATCGCAGGGTTTGAAAGGGCTGACGCTGGCAAGATATTGATTCAGGGTCACCCTATGACTAATGTCCCCTCTTACCGCCGACCTGTCAACACTGTATTTCAAAGCTATGCTCTGTTTAACCACATGAATGTGTGGAATAATGTCGCCTTTGGACTGCGACTCAAAAAATTACGCAAAGCTGAAATTGAAAACAGAGTCAAAGAAGCTTTAATTCTAGTGAAAATGGAGAGTTTGCGATCGCGCTACCCGTTGCATCTGTCCGGCGGTCAACAGCAACGGGTAGCATTGGCGCGGGCCCTTGTTAACCGCCCTGCTGTTGTACTGCTGGATGAACCCTTAGGGGCGTTAGATTTAAAACTGCGTAAGCAAATGCAGGTCGAACTTTCAAATTTACACAAAGACCTGGGTTTGACCTTTATTATGGTAACTCACGACCAGGAAGAAGCACTATCTTTGTCTGATCGCATTGCTGTAATGAACCAAGGGAAAATTGAACAAATTGATACTCCTAGCAAAATTTACGAACAACCTCGCACACCCTTTGTGGCTGATTTTATCGGTGATACAAATCTATTAGAGGGTGAAATAATATCGCAAGACGCCACATTCGTGCAAGTTTTGACAAAAGCCGGACTAAAAATCGCCATCGCCCGCACGGAGGCTACACCAACGGTATTATTGCAAGCGGTAGTAGTGAGTGTGCGCCCAGAAAAAATTCAGCTTTCACTTTATAAACCTAGTTTGCAGACTAACTGCTTTGAAGGGCGGCTTGTTAATATTATGTATTTGGGCACACACGTTAACTATGTTGTGGAATTAACAAATGGCGTACGTATAACTGTGATGCAGCCCAACACCTTTGGCAATTTACCAGACCGCGAAACACCTATATATGCATGGTGGGCAGAAACTGATTGTTTAGCTTTATTGAGAAGTAGTCAGGAGTCAGGAGCCAGGAGCCAGAATGCTTAGAATGTGCCCCGCCTTTTATGGGCTTCAGGAACAGAAATCACGATCAATATTCAAACCCCATCTCCTTTTGCATAGGGTTCTCCTGACTCCT
>CAZZXJ010000267.1:0-8207 GCA_964657905.1 uncultured Stigonema sp. | reverse complement strand
CGGGCTAGAGAGCTTATCCCACAATATTGGATAATTTATTTGTTGGAGTTCCCTAATTGAACGGCACAGAAAATCATCCGCTACCAGCCGCAAGTGTCCTTGGTTGATGGCTTAATTCAGGAATGGCAGTGGGTGCGTGCATTGTACGGGTGACTTAAATAATTACTAAGGGTAGTTTAGCTAACAGCATACTCTGTGAACTGCCGCATCCAAGTAGAATGAAACCCAATCACAATATCCTGCTGTGGTATCCCTAACCGGACTAGCTCTGTTGCAAAATCGATTTCCGTACCATTGTACTGTAACCAAATTTTCCCATCTTTGATGTCAAAATGCAAAACACACCCATATACCCGATTCCGATTTTCCCAGCCAACGTTTACGAGTTGGTAATGGTCATGCTCGGTATCGAACATCAACTGTCTTTCCACATTACCTCTGGTTGTCCCAGTATTAGCATAGTCTGTGATGAGATTTTTTACCAACTCCCGATACTTTTCTAGCTTGTCCATTGTTCAATGACCTCCAGTTCTGGATCGTAAATCAGTAACTTCAGGTTTTGAGATTGAACGACTAATTCAATCAACTCCAGTTTAAAAAATGTTGAGTATATTATGCGCGGTACTGCCAAATACAACTGTCTTTCGGGTTGTTTTTGACTCAAAGCAGTACGGTAATTAATAAATTGTCCCAGTGCTGTATGAAATTCGTAGATGTTTGAACTGCCAACAAAGCTTTTGATTTCAACGGCAATTTTTTCTCCATCTCGCTCTGCCGCAATTAACTTCTCAGCACCTAGATCAATAAAAATTTCTACGCCTCCAAAATCTAGATAAAGTGGGTCATCTGTAATCAACCATCCATCCTTTTCCAGGGCTTGCTTGACTGCATTATGAAAGATATCTTTAGCTGGCATGGTGGATAACTATAGCTCTATTGGAACACTCATGTAGAAATAATAATTTTTGCCTATAGAGATATTTTACCCCGTTAAAGAAACCTTGTATGGTTGAGCGCTAGCGAGTGCTTAGAAAGAATTATTATAGAAATTGACTATGATTAACTACGTTTGACTCCAATATTAGATTATTTAGTATAATTTCACGAATTGGCGGCGATGAGAAACCAACGTCCATAACGAAGTTTGGGTGTAAGCGATCGCACTCAGAAAACTCAGTTAATTGGCTTGAGCAACTCGCTAAACAATTCGATCATTGCTATCAATGGATAACTCAATCTCTTGAAAAGAGACGAAACGGATAGGGACAACCTCAAGCCAACCTTGATTTGCAATGTTACCTAACAAAACTACTGCATGTCTTTCAAGATTATGGTCAATCAAGAAAATCATGCCGTTTTTGTATGTCTCGCTTTCTGTTCCTGAAGTTTTGCCCACAAAGCTTCTCGACCGGGTTTAGGGGGTATTGCTGCAATTCGAGCAAAGTGTTCTCGATTCCGCTCTTCCCAATATTGCCGGATTTCTTCCGCTTCTCGCAAAACAGCTTGATATTCCGCTTCGACTTCAGCACGATTTTTCTCAATGTATAAAAGAGCAGAATTCACTTGCTCTTGATTGAGGTTGAGAACATCGCCAATCAACTTTGGTGGATATTGAGCCATCACATAGTCCATCACGTCGTAGAGGGTGATGCGAGTTTCTGCGATTGTCAGTCCCCATTCTGTACGAATGGAAGATATGAACAAGCGCTCGCATCCTTCGACAAAGCTTTAGAATTGAACCCTGACAAACACCATGCTTGGAACAATCGAGGCGTTGCGCTACGTATTTTAGGAAGATATGAACAAGCGCTCGCATCCTTCGACAAAGCTTTAGAATTGAAACCTGACGAACACGATGCTTGGAACAATCGCGGCGATGCGCTGCATAATTTAGGACGATATGAACAAGCGCTCGCATCCTTCGACAAAGCTTTAGAATTGAACCCTGACAAACACCATGCTTGGAACAATCGGGGTATTGCAGCAGGACAATCAGTTAGTGTTAAAAACTCTCACGGAAGCAGATTTTCCGGAGTTAGAAATGGAGGAGAATAGCCAGCAATTTTGGCAAAAAGTCTATGGTAGTTCGTTAGACAGTCAACGGCTTGAAGCATTGCGTCAAGCTGAAAAAGATGCTGATGAAGAGATTGTTTTACCCAGTCATCAGAAATTCGAGATTTTTCCGCCTCCCCTAGATGGCTATTATTATCCTGTACAACTGGGAGACACTTACGCACTTCAGGTAGACTGCACCGCCAACTATATAACTGATTATAAATCCGCGCCTCAGCCTGTGACTTGTTTGCAGCAGGTACAACAAGATATCCTTTTAAAAATCAATCACCAAAAAGGTAAAATTGGTCAAACCTGGCTCATTTGGGGTCAGCTAGCTACAGATACCCAAGACCTAAAAGCTACGGCGCAAGCATGTTATGCACAATTAAAATTAGACCCTAAGCAAAACTGGGAAACCGATTACAAAGGAGAAGGCAAATTTTTTGGCGGGACTGTTTTTGAACTGTGGCGACTCCCTGAGGGGGCAAAGCAGTTGAGTGATGGCTATCACCTTTTAATCTGCTTATTTCCACATCAACGCAACATAGATGAAATCAGAAAAATTAATCAAAAGCTTTATCCAGAATTAATCCGAGTTTTTAAATACCGGAACAAAATCCTTTGGGCTTATTCTGAAAGTCGGATAATCAAAGGCAATTTAAAGCAAGCCTCCCAATTAGTCCAAGACAAAATCAACTACTTGAATAGAAAAGTTAAAGATACTAAAGTTGAAATTAATCAACTATAAATAATTTTAAAAGATACGCCAGAACTTTTATTAAAGTATACGAATAACTTAAGCTTTCTAGATGACCAGCACCGAACTATTGCTATCAATATCGGCAATTATCAAAAGCGATGGCAAAGAATTAAAGACTTATATATTAATAGTAATTGGGAATTCTCACAAGTATTCAGTGACTTTGCCAAAGAAAAATTTCTCTTACAAATAGAAACAGACCAGGCTTATTTTAATCCGGTATTAACATTAATGGAAAATTACATTAAAACCATACAAGGCATTATTGATATCGAGAAAACCAAAAGCGATCGCCGTCTAGAAAACTTCATTGGTAGCGCAGGTATTGGACTAGGAACCAGCCAAATCGCATCTTCGGTCTTGGTTGTCCAATTTCCACCAAATAGCAAAACACCTTTTTTCCTCACAACAGCCTTCGTGTGGAGCATCTTTGCTGGAGTGCTTACCAGTATAATAGCGTGGATATTGTTTACCAAAATTCGCCGCTAATTAGACATCTGGTGGAAAAGACGTAGAGATGCGACGGCAGTCGCTTCAAGTCGGCAAAGCCGCCCAACACAAAAACTTTCGGCTTCACAAAAATATAAATGTTAAAATAAGACTAACAGTCATTGAATGCAAAAAACAACAAAATCAATTGGAGAAACATGCCAGCTATTGTTAAACTACAACTCTGATTAGAAGCTTTAGCAGAAGCAATATCTTCCCTGAATTTAGAAGAAAAACATCAACTTCAAGAAATCATTGAGCAACAAATTTTTGAAGCCGAAGAAGCGCAGTACGAAGACGATGCACAAACAAAAGCAGAAATTCAAGCAGTTCGTGCTGAGTATGCAGTTGGTGAATACATGAATATGGATGAATATCTTGCTAAGCGCTCAAATCAAGCATCCTGAGAGCTACACTATCATTATTTCAAAGTCGGTACAAAAGCAGATTGACCGAATAATTACTAATTCGTAATTCGTAATTGAAGGTACTTGCGAATTAATTTATTAATGGGAAAAAAAATCCTTGTTTCAAGCCCCTGGCGCGACTCTGTGGGGTAAATAATTACGAATTACGAATTACGAATTATTAGGTCATTCCCACTCTTGTAATTCATCCCTAGTGTTGCGGAGTAAAGAATTGATCTTTTGGCGACGGGTTTCAAAGTTGGCGGCGAGTGAAATTAGTATAATGCCGACGAGCAAACCAATAACCCATTTGAAAAATGGATAACGCAAACTTAAAACCACTAGTTGATAGAAACCAGTGATGAAAAAGGTGGCTACCCCAACATAGAGAAAAGCCCGCACTCGCAAAGCTAATCCCGCAAAAATGGCGATGAGACTGAAAATCCCTGGTATCAGTGCGATGTCTTGATGAAATATAATTGCCCACCCACAAATTACACCGCTGCCCAATAGCCGCAGGTTGTGACGACCTGCTTTCATTTCTGTCTGCCTCAAATAAGGATCGAATTGTGCAACATACAATAGCGATAAGCCAACTGGTGTCACATACCACAAAGCATCTGTAAGATGTAAGTCCCAAAACCAATTAAACAGCGCCCAATTACATAACGCCACACTGATATAGGTAAAACGGAATTGGTTAGAAGCCTTGGCAACAAAGATATAAAAGCCGGCGGCGATCGCCAAACTAATGGGGTAAACTTCACTTCTGGTTTGCCATAAAAATATCAATGGTAAAATATATGCAGCGATTCGCCAAGGTCTTTTATACCAACCCCAAGTCTCCCAAGGCAAGACGTAGAAAAAGTAAGCAATTATAGAAGCGATCGCAACTTGCCAAGGAACCAACTGTTCAGCAAACAGATGTACTATACGAATGTCTGGCAAATAAGCCCTTAAGCAAGCTACCTCTAACAAGCCGAGGTAAACCCAGATTTCTGATGTTACTCCCGAACCGCTCGAAGAATACCTATTTAAATGAACCGCGAAGGCGCGAAGTACGCGAAGAAAGAAGATAAAAAGATCGGTAATCTTATGGCGGTTCGGGAGTAATATCCCCCCAAGATCCCCCCTTAAGAAGGAGAACTCATAGCCCCCCTTGTTAAGGGGAGTTTTCGGTTGCTGACGCCCTTGAAAGATTGCATAGCGAATCAAAAACACCCCAGTTCCCAACCCCACCGTCTTCAAGCTGATGGGAGTGAAACAAGCAGTTAGCAATAAGCAGCTACTTACAACCCAGTGAACATGAGAAACTGCTTTCAATTCTGCGGTGGTAAGGCGTAAGTAATCGAAAAGCCAAGGCGAGAGAAGGCGATAGGCATACATGATGCCGGTACCAAGCACAGACATGACAATTAAGCGATCGCCAAATGCTCCTCCTAGTACTTCTAATTGATATAACAATAGTTCATATGCCGCAATTGATACACCTACGAGTCCCAAGTAAACTAGAGGTTTAAATTCCTGGCGGCGTCGCCCTACCCCAATAACTATTAAAGCTACAGCTAAGGAAGATAAGCCTGTCCAGTTAGCAAAGGTGTGCCAGCGTAGCATTGTACCGAATACGCTATACACTAGAGGCAGGATGTGCCAACGGTTGGGAAGTCTTTCCTCTTGATGTTGCCGCTGCCACCACTCTCCCAAAAGCTGAGTTACCAAACCCAAAGCGATGTTGGCAATTGCAACCTTGATAATAGAACGATCACCAAAACCCAGTAACTCAGCAATTAATAATTCCAGACACCAACCGATGCCATAAAAACCCCAATTTGTAGGTTGTTGCCAACTGCGATCAACAATTGCTGCTAAAGTTATCGCCGAGGAAATTAAGTACAAAAACTCAGTTCGGGAAAGTCCTTGGTAAACTAGCAGGGAGTGGACACTCAGCAGTAACAACTCAGCACTACACAATGCGATCGCCCACTTATCAATAGCATCTGCATAAAATGTTACTAACTGACCGCCTTGCCTCAGCAATTTCCGAACAAGCCATAAACTGATGATGGCGATCGCTCCCACTAAAAACCAACCTGGCAATGATAGTTGCGGTAAACCAGGAACACCTTCCCACAACCCGGATGCGATGAAACTCAGCCCAAAACCTACAGTAATTACCGCTGACTGCCTTTGTCGTAAATAATACGTATTAACCAACATCAAAGCGGTAGCAACAGCCAAACCGATTAATCTGGCGTCAGATAGCGGTATCAGTAATTGAGAAAGTCCCAAGGCGGCGACACTTAACCAAGTGCTAGTTATGGGTTTAAACCCTAGACTGGTAATGCCTGTGAGAGCAACAGGGGTAATTAACCAAATTAAACCCCAATACTCACTACCATCACCGGAACCAAACCATAATGATTCAGCGTTCTTCCACAGTAGTGAATAACTCAGTGCCGCTAGTCCTAAACCAATATGCCACGCACTGCGTTGCCATAGTCCATTGCCCAGACTCAATCGCCACTCTGCAACCATTACGACTAACAAAATGCTTGCCCACATTTCTTGACTAAGATGGGGCATCAGACGGTCAATTATAGAGCAAAGCGTCAGCACTCCAGTTATTTGAGTCATATACACCAGACTCATTCTCGTGGGACGCCGATGGCTGACAAATGCCAGAGTCATTGTGGAAAATAGCAAATTGAGCGATCGCAACGTGGGATTTACCAAACTCACCAAAGTTAGCAAAGTCCCAAAAACCAGCGTTAACTTTTCTCCAAAATCAGCCGATTCTACCTTATAACCACGGATTAGCTGATTTGTCAACACCACCATGAAAATCACATAGGGAAATAACGCTATACTCAGTAATGCCCAAGGTGTATTCTGAGAATTGGTCAGTTGAGTACTAGTAGCGATCGCCAATTCCTGCAAGTGGTCAGGCACTAATCGCCAAACTAGCCAAATTGTCTGTAACCCAATAGCGAAAATTGCCCCTACATCCGTCCATACACTATACCGGTGCAAACGACGCCTGAAAAACCACAAACTCAAGCCGCTGACAGCTGTTGCTTGCCAAGGAAACGCCTTACCTACCGACACCAGCCAACCAAGGAACAACAAAGTACCACCAATGAACTCCCAAGGAAATTGCAGAGAGGTGGGACTCACGCCGCCATTGACTGCTCCCCTCTCCGCTTGCAAAGAGGGGTTGGGGGTGAGATTCTGTCCTAAAGTCGCTACTAACCAACCGCAAACGCCAATCGCTAACCCCAGTTCTTGGACATCTACGCGAACAACAAAAATTGCCCGTATAAGTAACACTACCAATGCATAAATGATCACAGCAGAAGGCAACCTGAGATCCAATCCAGTTCGCCTATCTTCTGCTGCTGCCGTCTGCCTATGCTGGGAATAAGTGAGATAAATAGTAGCGATGGTTGTTCCTGTCATTGCCAAATAAACGGCAATCAAGGGCAATCCTGGTATTTTCCAACCCCAGTGCAGATAACTTAGCCCCAGAATATTTACCAGAGACAATTTCCCTATTGTCTTGTTGGCAACAAATCGGCGATTATTGCAGACTAGAACAGTAATAGCTGTGAGGGCAATAGAGGCAGCTGCCACTACAATCCACTCACTCGGATTCTGCCACAGCCGGAAGCTGTCCATTGCCCAAAAGTTTACAGGCACTAACAAAAGGGTGACAATGAGCAATGTCTGAGCCGTCAGGCGTAAATTAGGCTGTTTGCCAGCCCAAAAACTTACCCCCCAGAAACTTAAGGTATAAACAAGCAGTACTCCATACTGTCCAACGGGAGGAAACTTTTCCCACTGACTAGCGGCAAGTACCCCAGAAGACACTACCACTAAGAACATCCCTAAAAACAGCAGCCACCGGACGCTCAATTCTGCCCCCAGTGACTGCAACATTCTGGCTAGAATGTTGGGTTTGGTAGCTACTGGCGGTGGATCCCGTAGAGACGTTGCATGCAACGTCTCTACATTTTGTGGTTCAGGTTTAGCCTGAGGTTGTAACACTACAGGACAAACCAAATCTCGACATATCTGCCTAACTTGGGCATCAGAGATCAAACCTAAGCGTAGCCATGTATCGAGTCCTGGCAGTAGCTGAGGATGGGAAGATGGAAGTCTGACTTCAATTTTGAGCGGTTGGTCAAGGTTGGATGACATAAGCCGCACCTGTAGAGACTCTCACTTAAATCATCCCTTTGATACAAGTATTTTTCGGATTATCTGTGCCACTTAGTCAGCTGACTGCTGTTAATTTTTATTACAGCAGTTTTCAGGTAAATAGACCACAGTGATTGAACCAACCTAAAGTCTCATCCTCGGTAATATAATTTACAACTTCAGTCATTGCTTGATTGAGTGATACATTCGTACGTGCCTTAGAGGAACGAAGAAACTGCTGTAATATAACCCATTAGACATCTGGTGAAATGAAACCTGTAGGTATCCATGTTGCTCCA
>CAZZXJ010000266.1:4108-8254 GCA_964657905.1 uncultured Stigonema sp. | reverse complement strand
CAACCAACAACTAACTCTTAAAGCTGATTGCTAGCCCAGTGTGAGAATTCGGGCATGGAAGAACGCCCAGGTGGTTACAATACCTCCCAAGAGGTAGTGCGCCACCCCGACAGCTCGACCCTGAATGATGCTCAGAGCGCGAGGCTGAATTGATGGTGCTACTTTCAGTTTATTATGCGCCCAAACGATGGACTCAATCAGTTCTTGCCAGTAGCCGCGACCGCTGAACAGGAACATCAAGCTGAATGCCCAAACAAAGTGACCGCCTAAGAAGAGTAGACCATAAGCTGACAGCGCACTGCCATAGGAGTTGATCACTTGTGAGGCTTGTGCCCACAAGAAATCACGCAACCAGCCGTTGATTGTGATGGCACTTTCCGCGAAGTTACCACCAGTGATGTGAGACACCACACCATCTGAATCTACAGTTCCCCACACATCAGATTGCATCTTCCAGCTGAAGTGGAAAATCGCGATTGATATAGTGTTGTACATCCAGAACAAACCGAGGAACACATGATCCCAACCAGACACCTGACAGGTGCCGCCACGACCAGGACCATCGCAGGGGAACCGGAAGCCTAGGTTCATCTTGTCTGGAATGAGACGAGAGGAGCGGGCAAACAGGAATCCCTTTAACAGAATCAGCACTGTGACATGAATTTGGAATGCGTGAATGTGGTGGATCATGAAGTCCGCCGTACCCAGCGCAATCGGCATCATTGCTACTTTGCCGCCCACAGCAAGGATCCCGCCACCAAAGGCGTAGCTAACGGGTTCTAGTGCGTTGGGTGCGGTTGCACCAGGAGCAAGAGTGTGTATGTTTTGTACCCACTGAGCAAACACTGGCTGCAACTGAATTGCCTTATCCGAGAACATATCTTGGGGACGACCCAAGGCACGCATCGTGTCGTTATGGATGTACAGCCCAAAGCTATGGAAGCCAAGGAACATACAAACCCAGTTCAGGTGAGAGATAATCGCATCCCGGTGACGAAGTACGCGATCCAACACGTTGTTTTGGTTCACGACTGGGTCGTAATCCCGCACCATGAAGATGGTAGCGTGAGCCGCTCCACCCACAATCAAGAAGGCACCGATCCACATGTGGTGAGTGAATATGCACAACTGCGTCGCATAATCGGTTGCCAAGTACGGATACGGAGGCATGGCGTACATGTGATGCGCCACGATGATGGTCAACGAACCTAGCATAGCGAGGTTGGTTCCCAACTGCGCGTGCCAAGAGGTGGTCATGTTTTCGTAGAGACCTTTGTGACCATCGCCAGTGAAGGGACCTTTGTGGTTTTCTAGGATCTCTTTGATGCTGTGACCGATACCCCAGTTGGTACGGTACATATGACCAGCAACGATGAACAGTACTGCGATCGCCAAGTGGTGATGGGCAATGTCCGTCATCCACAAGCCACCTGTTACTGGGTTAAGACCACCTTTGAAGGTGAGGAAGTCAGCATACTGACCCCAGTTCAAAGTCCAGAAAGGCGTTAAACCGTTGGCAAAGCTGGGGAACAACTCGGTTATCAAGTCACGGTTCAAAATGTACTCGTGAGGTAACGGTACGTCTTTGATGGGAACTCCCGCATCCAACAACTTATTAATAGGTGAGGATACGTGAATTAAGTGACCTGTCCAGCCCAAGGAACCCAAGCCCAATAGTCCAGCCAAGTGGTGATTGAGCATGGACTCCACGTTCTGGAACCATTCCAGCTTCGGAGCACGCTTGTGGTAGTGGAACCAGCCAGCAAATAGAAGCAAGGCTGCTAATACCAAACCACCAATGGCGGTGCAGTAGAGCTGGAATGTATTTGTAATACCCCAACCCCGCCAAATTTGGAAAAAGCCGGAGGTGATTTGAATACCGTGGAAACCACCACCAACATCCGCATTCAAAATGTCTTGACCAACAATGGGCCAAACAACTTGAGCGCTTGGCTTTACGTTCAAAGGATCCGAAAGCCAAGCTTCGTAATTGGAAAAACGAGCGCCATGGAAGATCATCCCGCTCAGCCACAGAGTCACTACTGCTAAGTGACCGAAGTGTGCTGCAAATATCTTGCGGGATATGTCTTCTAAATCGCTTGTATGTGTATCAAAATCGTGGGCGAGTGCGTGCAGGTTCCAAATCCATGCAGTAGTTTTGGGACCTCTGGCTAGACTTCTGTCGAAATGTCCCGGCTTTGCCCATAGTTCAAATGAGGTAGGAACCGGATCTTTATCGACGATCACTCTAGCCTTTTTTTCCTCTCGCTCCGGAGGACTAATTGTCATTCGACCTCCTCTCTTAATAAGGATTGAGGAATTTATGAGTACCACAACCTGTCTTCGTGGGTTTGGAGAACCTTAGTCGCGTCCTCCAGTGTTTAGGCTGGAGCCGCGATGAAGACCGTCTGTGGATAGTGGTTTCTCGTTGAATTATAAAGTCTTACCTTGTACATTGTTCGACACTTGTTAACAATAATTCAAGATCGCTGGATCTACCGTGTAATCTACTGTTTACTTTCAAAATCTTTGTCAAAAAGTCAATAGTTTATTCATTTTTTTTACAAAAGGCAACATTTCGCAAACTTTGGAGTTTTACTACATAAAGTTTTTCTTCAGATGTTGCTGCTTTTACTTTATATATGGTAATAAAGCAATTTTCGTTATGTAAATAAGTGAACAAAATTAAACGTAGGGTGGGCACTGCCCACCCTCACCTTAAAACCCACAGATAGAGACTGCCCACCCTAGGAACTAGATACTTAGTTCCAAATATTAATAAATATTTAAAATATACTGATATAACCAAAGGCAAAATCAGATTTTTCTGTGAAATGCAGGAATTTGAGGAAAATTTCACCTTTTAGGTTATAGTTCCCGATGCACAGTTTGAGCCAAAATAATTTGTCAGTCGTTATATTTCTGGGTAGAAAGCATGAACTTGTGGCGGATGAAGGCAATAGCTATCCTTAGGTTGCTCATGGCATTAGTACTGGTATTAAGTTTGACCAGTTGTGGCGAGAAAGCTATCAGCCAAGAACCGTCTGGCAGTGGCAGTTCGCAAGAAAAAGCTCAAATTTCAAAGCAAATCTCAGAGGTTTCCCCTCCAGCAGCAATCCAAGAACTGCGCCAAACCTTGGAAGTGTATCAACCACAGGTAGCAATAGCTACTCCCAAACCAGATGAAATACTCCAAGACAACACAGTAACAGTCCGCTTACTCGTTAAAGATTTACCGCTATTTAAAGACCAGCAACTGGATCTTGGTCCTCATTTAAACGTAATCGTTGATAATGAACCATTAGGCGCCGTCTATGACCAGAATCAGCCCCTAGTTTTGCCAGACTTATCTCCAGGTACTCATACCTTACGTGTCTTTGCCTCCTATCCCTGGGATGAAAGCTTTAAAAATGAAGGCGCTTATGCCGAGACAACATTTCACATTTTCACCAAAACTGACGACAACAACCCCGACCCAGCTAAACCACTGCTAACTTATAGCAGTCCCCAAGGCAAATACGGTGCACAACCAATTCTGCTGGACTTTTACTTAACTAACGCCCCACTACACCTAGTCGCTCAAGATAATCCCCAAGACGAAATTGCTGATTGGCGCATCCGCTGCACTATAAATGGTGAAAGCTTCGTCCTTGATCGCTGGCAAGCACTTTATCTTAAAGGCTTTAAGCCTGGTAAAAACTGGGTAAAACTTGAATTCCTTGATGAGCAAGGTAACCCTGTTAAAAATGTCTTCAACAGCACAGTCAGGGTCATCACCTATGAACCTAAAGGTAAAGATACTCTTTCTAAAATTATTAGAGGGGAACTCTCAGCAGATCAAGTTCGCACAATCGTAGACCCCAACTACACAGCCAAAATACCAGAAACTTCGCCTACACCCACGCCTACCCTTGAAAAATCACCTGAAACACAGCCTATTCCAACTGTTGAATCAACTCCCAGCCAACCCCCCACGCTGCCAGAGGTTACCAAATCTCCGTCACCAGAAAAGACAGTACAACCACAGCCTGAGGTAACACCAAAACCTGAATCAACGACCTTACCAGAGAAAGTTACCCCCCAGCCAGAAGAAAAACCGAGAGTCAGGGGATATTTCAACCGTCGTCGCAAAGGCTTGATACCTAC
>CAZZXJ010000266.1:0-4008 GCA_964657905.1 uncultured Stigonema sp. | reverse complement strand
GGGATATTTCAACCGTCGTCGCAAAGGCTTGATACCTACCCCACAAGAAACTGCTGAACCAACTCCCACTTTGCCGCCAACCTTGCCAGAGATTATTATCGAATCTCCATCACCAGAAATCACAGCAGAACCACAGCCAGAGGTAACGCCAAAAATCCCATCTCCATTACCAGAAACTACAGTAGAACCACAGCTAGAGGTAACCCCAAAACCTGAATCAACGATCTTACCCGAAAAAATTGCTCCCGATCCAGAAAAACCGGAATTAAAACGATATTTCAACCCCAACCAGTATCCAAACGCTGCACCATCTCCTACTTTGCCGCTCACCCTACCAGAGATTACCGAGTCTCCTGCACCGGAAGCACCAAAAACCACATCACAATCTCAACAGCAGGAAAAACCTGCTATTCCGAATGCTGCTGGTCAGACACAAACTGTTCCATAAGTTATGCCGCAAGTTTCTGCGACGCGTTCGCGGCGGGCTGGGATTGCTACTCTCCCTTGAAGCCCCCTTCGGGGTCTACGCTTCGCTCGCTGCGGACTGTAATTAATTTTGTGTATTTACTTACAAAATATAGCAGTATTAATACTGTTGACTAATCCCCAAAAATACTCAAATGTAACCCTTGAGATAAAGCTTCAACAAAGGCAAGCGCTGCTACAGGATTGCCCACACTATCCAAAGCCGGACTATAGCAGGCGATCGCCCCCTGACCTGGTACTACCGCTAGGAGTATACCGCTAATACCTGATTTCATTGGCAGACCAATCCGCAAAGCAAAATCGGCAGAAGCCTCGTATAGTCCACAGGTTAGCATCAAGGCATTGACACTACACCGGTGCTGTGGCTTCACCAATCCACTTTCACAAGCTAGAAGTTTTCCCAAAAGAGCTAAGTCTTCAACTCGGCCAGACAAACAGCATATATGTTCGTAAGTATCAATAGCTATATCTGGATTCTTTAAGTACCCGCCTGCGGCCAGATATTGGGCGATCGCTCCATTGACTTGAGAGGTTGCTAAGCGCACAGAAGCAAGCAGATCCTCGTCCAACGTTAGCTCGCAACCAGCTAGTTGGTTAAGCCATTGACACAATCGGCGGGTGCGATCGCTAGCATTTCGTCCAGGCAGCATATCAGCGAGGGTAATTGCTCCACTATTAATCATGGGATTGCGGGGTCGTCCGCCATCAGCAATCAGTTGCTCTAGGGAATTGAAGCTTGTACCTGATGGCTCAACCCCAACCCATTGAAAAACGGTCTCTGCTCCCAAATGTTCTAAGAGATAAAGTAGCGAAAACGGCTTAATGGCGCTCATCAAAGAGAAAATACAAGCCGTATCGCCAAGGTTTACACTTTGCCCCGCTTTGCAGCAAATGTGAACCGCAAACCACTCTCTAGAAGCCGCAGCCAATCGTGGAATGCGGTCAGCAACTCGTCCTTGATATGCTTTGGCTTTGGCTTGTTGCATCCAAGCCAATAACTCGGTACTAGTTAGTGTTTTCAGTCTGATCATTGCTGCTATCCTCAGACCGCCTGAAAGTACTTGTTGACCACAGACTACTCCAACAATTCCGGCTACCGCCAACATCTAAAATCAAAAATACCGACCATGGAACGGATAATATGTATCCCCGTGTAAGAGCACCAGAATTACCGCAAAATTCCCCTTGGTTCAATACTGACAAACCCTTGTCTGTTAAACAACTCAGGGGCAGAGTCGTGATTTTAGACTTTTGGACATACTGTTGTATCAACTGTTTGCACATCCTACCAAAACTAAAATATCTAGAACAGAAATATAAAGACAGTCTCACTGTGATTGGTGTACACAGTGCCAAATTCGACAACGAAAAAGAAACCGAAAATATCCGTCAAGCTATTCTACGCTACGACATCGAACACCCAGTTTTAGTTGATAGCGGTTTCCGGGTTTGGCAAGAGTATGCCGTGCGTGCTTGGCCTACCTTAATGGTGATTGATCCAGAAGGTTACGTCATTAGCTACGTTTCTGGTGAGGGTAATCGGGATGTTCTAGAAGAACTGATCCAAAAGTTAATTAGCCAACACCAACAGAAAGGTACCATCAATTTCCAAGAACTGAATCTTACCTTGGAAAAACAGCAAAGACCATTAATCACGCCCTTGGCTTTTCCTGGTAAAGTCCTAGCGACAAAAGCTGGTTTGTTCATCGCTGATTCTGGACATCATCGCTTGGTCATAAGTAATTTAGAAGGAGAGATTCTGTATTTGATTGGCACTGGCCAATCTGGTTTAACGGATGGTCATGCAAGCGAAGCTCAGTTTTTTGCACCACAGGGAATGGCATTTGATGAAGAAAATCAAATTTTATACGTTGCCGATACAGAAAATCATGCTTTGCGGCAAGTTGACCTCAAGCGCCAAGTAGTGGAAACCATTGCTGGTACAGGTAAGCAAAGCCAAAATATCCGTCCTCACGGTGGTAAAGGTTTAGAAACAGCGCTCTCATCTCCTTGGGATTTACAAAAGGTGGGAAATAGTTTGTTTATTGCTATGGCTGGTTCTCACCAAATCTGGCAAATGAACTTAGAAACCGAAATAGTGAAAACTTATGCTGGAACTGGCGCAGAAGCTTGTGTTGATGGGGTACTCACCGAGTCTGCCTTTGCCCAACCCAGTGGTATTACCAGTGATGGAAACGAATTATACATTGCTGACAGTGAAGTTAGCTCAATTCGTGGTGTGGGACTCGTTGAACCTCAACAAGTAAGAACTGTTTGCGGTAGTGGTAATCTCTTCGGCTTTGGCGATGTTGATGGACAAGGTTCTGATGTCCGGTTACAGCACTGCTTAGGAGTGGAATACGCCCAGGATTGTCTTTGGGTAGCAGATACTTACAACCACAAAATTAAACGAGTTAACCCCTACACGGGCGATTGTCAAACAGTCTTAGGAGATGGTTTGGTTGGTTTGCAAGATGGTGAAGGTAAGAATAGCCGCTTTTCTGAGCCTTCGGGATTGAGTGTTATGGGTTCTGTTTTATATATTGCTGATACAAATAATCACGCCATCCGTCGAGTTGATTTGGATACGCTGAGGGTGATAAGGTTAGAATTTTCTGGTTTGTGTGCGCCAGATGTGTGTATTCCCGATTAGAGCAAATGCATTAGACATCTGGTGAAAAACAATGTAGAGACGCGTAAGCGTTGCGGCACGAAGTGCCAGATCGCGTCTCTACAACGGTTGTAGACAACGCACAATTAATTTCTGGAGATGTCTAGTTGTTGAGGAGAATAGGCTCAAGCAAAGACGCAAAGGCGCTAAGAGAATTTTTGTGTATTTGCGAGAGATTTGAGAGAAGATGATGGTGAGTTGTTATTCACCCAGTGACTTTTCTATTGCCCTTCGGATATACCTTTGGTAGGGAATACCCTCTTTTTTGGCAACAGTTTTAACTTTTTCTAACAATTCTTCAGAAACTCGTAAGTTAACAGTTTTGTCTTTAGGTTTAAATTCAAAACTAACAAACTTGAAGTTATCTTCATGAAGATAGTCAGATAAGTCCTGTTCTAGTAGGCTTTCTGCTTCTTCATCAGTTGTCATTTTTGGTAATATTTTCTTCATATTTTTGCACCTCTTTTTCGTGCATGTAACGGGCACTGATTGGTCTAATGAGCTTTTCTTCCTGGGTTTCTCGGAAAGTAAAGGCCACAAAAAGATACCTTCCTTTAGTTGATACACCGATAGCTAAAAATCTTTCCTCAGCCTCAGAGTGTTTTATGTCTGGCGCTACCGCCACTTTTGGACTAGAAAACAAAGCTTCTATTTCTTCTATTGAAACTTCGTGTTTTTGGCACTTTTGGCAATTTCCATCGTCCCAATCAAAGCCAGATATTTTTTCACCCATTAATTTTTTAGTATAATATTTTGTATACACAAATGTCAACGCATAATTCTAACCTTTTGTAGATACAAACGTCAATAATGGTTTGTGGGCGAGTAGAAATAGTTCGCATGGGCACGCA
>CAZZXJ010000265.1:3346-8278 GCA_964657905.1 uncultured Stigonema sp. | reverse complement strand
CCCATGCCCCATGCCCACGAAATCCCACTCCTTGTAGGGGTGGGATGAGTTTAAAAGTCACTCATAATTGTATTCCGGGCTTTTGCGCCATTTTGTAGACCGAAGGGCTTCCTCGCCTAGTATGGTAGGTTTATTTACGCGCCCCCTGTACTAGAGGGTTCATTCTCTCAACGGTTAACGGTGGGGTAAGTAACACCAACTCTGCAAACTGTTCCTGGGTTAGACCAGTAAGAAGGCGGAGTTCACGGATAATACCAACTTCTGGTTGCTTGATTGCCAAAGGTTTTTCAATGATCATCTAGCCTATAACTCACCATAGAAAATAGCAAGTATTCTGTTATTTGTTACATCTTACTTACGGTCAGCCTGACTTGCGATCCGTAGATATACGAGAGAGACTATAAAAGGAAAACTCACTTTGTCTAATGTAACGTACCAAAAGCATCCATAATGGTGCGTTATGTCAATGACGCACCCTACGAAAGTTGCAGGTTATTAAATCCACAATAGCAATTCCTTAGAAAAAATAGTATAGAATATTATTTAAAATTTATTTTGGTAGGAAAAACTACGAGAGGGTATGTGAAGAATAAGCGCCCACCAGGTCTTATTGCAATTGTATTTTACAAAGCTTTTGTTGCTTCGCTGCTAGCGGTTACTTCTATAGCTTTACTCTTAGCACATAAAAATCATCAAAATCTAAAGACATTTTCTCAAGCTTATTTTCTAGAATTTCAGCTACAATTTATTGACTGGCTTTTAGACAAGCTTCTAAATATCAATCCGAATACTTTGTGGTTTAGTGGTATAGCAGCTGGACTTTATGCAACTATAACTGCAATCCAAGCCTATGGATTATGGTATGAAAAAGCTTGGGCAATATTCTTAGTCCTATGGGTAGTTGGTATTAGTTTACCTCTAGAAATATGGGAATTAATTAAAGGAATAACAATACTTAAATTAGTCGTATTTTTAGTAAATTTAGCTCTGTTTTGGTACTTGCTGCGTCATTTTCCTAAGCATAGTAGAGGGACTAAGTAGGTGGGCAAGGCGCTGTGTAAATTCGGCTTTTAAATCGCTGTTTGGGACGGGCAGAGGAATTGGCAAAGCTTTTTCCAGAACAACCAATCCAAACTCATGCGCTAGAGGAAATGATGACAGTAGAGACGTTGCATTGCAACGTCTCTACAAAGGTTATCCGTAGGCAAATTATCTGATCACCAAGCGTATGGTGTTACATAGCCCCGTTTAATGGGAATTCTAGAAATAAGCACTGAGGATGGAAATCAAAGAAAACGGCGAGGAATACCAACGCTGGTCAGTCTGTGATGAATGAACGCCTCGCCGTTTCGGGCATAGGGCATAGGAAACGCACCCACATGCCCCATGCCCACGAAATCCCACTCCTTGTAGGGGTGGGATGAGTTTAAGTAAAGGTGTAAATTGCTGAAGACAGCGAGCTCGGCTTAATTCCCACCTGTTTGAGTGATCGCGCACCTATATTGGCTCAACATATTCCAATTAACTGGGTATAATTTACAACAAACCTAGGATTGTGAGTGCGTTTTTGTTGAAGCCAATTCTTTGTAGTACTAGGTAGGAAGAGTAGTAAGATGATGAATCATCTGAGCATAAAACAGATTAAGTCTAGTGTCTCAGGTAGGCTTAGGCGAGCCATTCGCCGTCTGAATATTGCTCAAAAGATCAGCTATGGCTATACGCTGACCCTGAGTATTGCTGTTGTAGGGACAGTTACCGGGTTTATAATTGGAGACTACTACCAAAGACAGGCTAGGCAGCAAAGGGAGCATACCCAATTAGAAATCCGTCTTCTCCATCGCTTGCAGACTTCTGTACTACAGGCACGCTCATCCCAACAACAGTTTATTCCTTTGATTGCGCAGCAGGATCTGTTGAAAAAGGAATACTCCAAGTATATGGATTATGCGGCGAACGTTAAACAGGCGTGGTCAGCACTTGAGTCTTATGCAAACAGTGAAAGTTATAAACACAAGAAACAGCCCGATAGCATACCAGAGTTTCTACAGTCTTATCGGGGTGTAGCAAACGCCTATCTGCTGCAAGTAGAAGAACTGATGAAGCAAATTGAGTCGGCTAAGTTGAAGCCCAAGGATGTTGAAGTAACACAAAAATATCTGTTGAGTTTTACCAACTCACCTTTAGTTCTCAAGTTTGATGATATAGATGATGACCTAGTTAAAGTGATTAATGTTTCTTATCAGGACGATCAGCAGGCAGGGGCTGCTATGGTAAATGCAGAAACGCTGCGATTTCAGATTATTGTGGTAAGCATTTTATTGTCAGTTGCCAGTGCCTTTTTGATAGCTAAATATACGATTGACATACTCACAAGTCCGCTCATAGCCGTGACTCAGGTAGCGCAGCATACAACACAAGAATTGAAATTTGACAGGCTTGCTTTGGTGACGACGGAAGATGAAGTGGGAGTTTTAGCCACATCCCTCAACCAACTCATTCAACAAGTAGCAAAATACACTCAAGAACTGGATCTAGCTCATCAGACTTTAGAAAATCGTGTGGAGGAAAGGACTCAAGAACTTAGCCAAGCCTTACAAAACTTGAAGCAGACCCAAGCTCAACTCATTCAATCTGAAAAAATGGTAAGTTTGGGGCAAATGGTGGCAGGGGTGGCGCATGAAATCAACAACCCGGTAAGCTTTATCTACGGTAATATTGGCTACGTTAACAAATATGTTCAAGACCTGCTCAGTTTAGTACACCTTTATCAGCAGCACTACCCCAGCCCGAAATCGGAGATTCAAGACCAGATGGAAGCTATTGATCTTGACTATCTGACTAAAGACCTGCCTCAAATTATGAACTCGATGAAAATGGGTACTGAGCGCATCTGTCAAATGGTTAAGTCTTTGCGGAATTTCTCCCGCCTAGATGAAGCCGAACTTAAACCTGTGAATATCCAAGAAGGGATTGACAGCACACTATTAATTCTCAATAGCAAGCTTACGCAGGGAATTGACGTTGTCAAGCAATATGGGAATTTGCCTTTAGTTAAGTGTTATCCAGCACAACTGAATCAGGTGTTTATGAATATCCTGGATAATGCAATTGATGCCTTGATAACACAAGGAGAACCAGCTAGGAAGCAGATCGTGATTCAGACGGTAATGGTTGAGTCTGACCAAGTGCAAGTGCGGATTAGGGATAACGGTCCTGGTATTCCAGAATCTATCAAAGAACGGGTGTTCGACCCATTTTTCACGACAAAAGATGTGGGGAAGGGCACTGGGTTAGGACTTAGCATTTGCTATCAGATCATTGAAAAGCATAAAGGCAAAATTTCGGTGATTTCATCGCCAGGTCAGGGAACCGAGTTTGTGGTTAAAATACCTGTTCAAGCATAGTTTTTAGCAAAATGGAACTATGCTTGATAAAATTTTTCCACGAATTTCTCCACTGATTTTACTGCTGCTGGGTTTGTGGCTATTATTTGATTTAGCTTCGCACCTAACAGCAGAAATTTTGTGGAGGAGTGAGGTTGGATATTTACCAGAGTTTTGGTTGCGCTTGAGGACGCAGCTGGGGTTGTGGGTTCTAGCCTTCTGCACTTCATCTGGTTTTTTACTTGGCAATTTGGCTTTAGCCTCTAGGTTGAAGAACCTCACCCCTAACCCCTCTGGGCTTGCAAAGAGGGGAACAGATCTAGCTACTCCCCACGGACGTAGGGGCGGGGTCACCCCGCCCCTACATTCAGGGCTAAGGTTGCGCTTTCTGCTACCAGTGGTGTTAGGACTGAGTGTGCTGGCGGGGTTGATACTGATTTACTATGGTCAGAAAACCTTGAACTTTTGGCATCCGAATGTCAAATTGCCCAGCACATCTTTACATCTCGCACCCTGGGTACACCAGGTTTCCATCCCCATGGGACAGTTGGGTTTGCTGCTGGGGTTGGTTATAGCAATTTTCATCAATCCTCAGTTTTCCTTAAGAGCGATCGCACTGCTGATAAGTTTGCTTTTGAGTTTCCTGCTATCAAGAAGGTGGGTAATGGTTTTACAGTATTTCCATGCCATCAGTTTTAACCGCACGGAACCACTATTTAACCAGGATATTAGCTTTTATGTCTTCTCCCTGCCAATATGGGAAATGTTGGAATTTTGGTTACTCGGACTGTTTCTCTACAGCATGGTAGCTGTGGCATTAATTTATCTGCAAGCAGCTAATAGTCTGAGTGAGGGTTTGTTTGCAGGGTTTTCTCTACCTCAGCGACTCCACTTACACATTTTAGCTAGCTTACTAATGCTAGTGATTGCCCTGCATTATTGGATCGCACACTACCAACTTTTGTATTCCATTGATGGGGTAAATTACGGTGCTAGCTACACCGCCGCCAATGTGCAGTTGCCAATATACATTGGCTTAAATGTTTTGGCAGTGGCGATCGCAATTTACCTGCTATTGCGAATGATTATTTTATCCAAGGCGGTCAAAGCAAGTTCTAAACTAGTTCCCTATCCACATCATCTAGTTTACGTGCTGGGATTATACCTAGCAGTGGCGATGGTTGGTGGCGAAATCTTGCCTATAGCAGTGCAACGCCTGATTGTACAACCAAACGAGCTTGTCCGCGAACGCCCTTATATTGAGCGTACCATCACCCTGACGCGACAAGCATTTAATTTAAACCAGATCGAAGCGCAGACCTTTGATCCGCAAGGTCAGCTAACTGCATCTGACTTGCTAGCAAACAACCTGACAATTCGCAATATCCGTTTGTGGGATAAACGTCCTTTACTAGAAACCAATCGTCAGCTGCAACAAATCCGACCCTACTACAAGTTTTCCGATGCTGACATTGACCGCTACACCTTGAGGAAGGAGGGGGGGAGGGGGGGAGGACGAAGTCTAGGTTAGGCGAGACAGGGGATTGCG
>CAZZXJ010000265.1:0-3336 GCA_964657905.1 uncultured Stigonema sp. | reverse complement strand
GGGGGAGAGGGGGGGAGTGAAAAGCAACAGACGATTATAGCTGCAAGAGAGTTAGATTATACAGCTGTACCTGGGCAAGCTAAAACTTGGGTAAACGAACATCTTATATATACTCACGGATACGGCTTTACACTCAGTCCGGTGAATACTGTAGGTTCTGGTAGATTACCTGATTACTACGTTAAGGATATTGGCATTGATGGCATGGGTAAAGAAGGCTCTTTGCAGATATCGAATCCAGCAATTGGGGCAAGTATTCCCATTGGTCAATCCCGAATTTATTACGGCAAAATCACTAATACATATGTGATGACTGGGACAAAAACCCAAGAGCTAGACTATCCTAGCGGCAATGAGAATGTCTATAACGTCTATGATGGGCGCGGTGGAATTGCGCTCTTGTCTACGTGGCGGCGCTTGCTGTTTGCCCAATATCTCAAAGATTGGCAAATGCTGCTGACACGGGATTTTACACCACAAACGAAGTTGCTATTTCGGCGCAATATTCTAGAACGGGTGCAGGTGCTGGCTCCTTTTTTACGCTACGACAGTGAACCTTATTTGGTGGTTGCAGATGCGGGAGGAAGCAATATCAAAGGTGAAAAAACTTATCTTTACTGGATTCTTGATGCTTACACCACCAGCGATCGCTACCCTTATTCCGACCCAGGAAAAAATCAATTTAACTACATCCGCAATTCTGTAAAAGTTGTCATTGATGCTTACAATGGCGATGTTAATTTCTACGTTGCTGACCCTGAAGACCCAATCATCACTACTTTAAGAGCAATTTTCCCCAATCTGCTAAAACCGTTCTCATTAATGCCATCTGCTCTCATGAGCCATATCCGGTATCCACAGGACTTATTCAAGATTCAATCTGAGCGATTGCTAACTTATCATATGACCGATCCGCAGGTGTTCTATAATCGAGAAGACTTGTGGCAAGTCCCCAACGAGATTTATGGTAGCGAATCGCAACAGGTAGAGCCTTACTACCTGATTATGAAACTGCCAAAAGCACAGTCAGAAGAATTCATTTTACTGCTGCCCTTTACGCCAACACAACGCACTAATTTAATTGCTTGGTTAGCAGCGCGTTCAGATGGGCAAGAATACGGCAAGTTGTTGCTCTATAAGTTTCCTAAGCAGCAGTTGGTCTATGGAACCGAACAAATCGAAGCTTTAATTAACCAAGATCCGGTGATTTCCCAGCAAATTTCTCTATGGAACCGCCAAGGTTCAAGGGCAATTCAAGGCAATTTGTTGGTGATTCCCATTGAGCAATCGCTCCTCTACGTTGAACCACTCTATTTGGAAGCAGAAAAAAATAGTTTGCCAACGTTAGTTAGGGTAATCGTGACCTACAATAACCGGATTGTGATGGCAGAAAGTTTGGAGCAAGCACTTTCTGCTATCTTCCAACCGAAGAAACCAACTACACCTGCGATCGTGCGTCCACTAAAGGAAAATTCCACAGATTTGCCATAAGCACTGAGCTATTATATCATTTTTAATAATTTCTTAAATTTTATGCTGGTTCAAAATATTGGCATCTAAAATCATACTTAGTGAGTACGGTGGCGGACAGACAAATAAATTGCGAAGTCATAGAATAAAAGTCTGTGTGGCAAGTGCAAGAAGTATACATGATTACTACTTGCTTGCCTTGCTACTAAAACAAGTTGAGAAGGTGGTTACTGACGTATATGGATACCTTAAATAACAATATCAAGACAACATCCCTAAAAGACTTAGATCTAGGTTTAGACAAAAGCCAACTTAGCAAAATACAGACTTACGCCTTATTATTAAAAAGTTTAGAGTGTTTGAGTAAAAGCAATCAAGTTGATCAATTAGCTGATCAAATCTCAGAAAATACCAAATGCAATAGAGATAGTCTTATTACAGAATCAAAAGACCTTGAATTTAGTGAAAAACCGGAAATTGAGGCTACAGTAAAGCTGTTATGTGAGCAAATAGAAACTCTCAAGCAACTGCTTCAATTGCAGCAGTTAGAATTGTACCAGATACAGCAAGAGTTGAATTATACAAATAAGGAGTTGTGTGCCGCACTTAATGCGGAGTGGCTAACACTTGAGGAGGCTAAGGAATTAGTTAAAAAAATTTTAGTAAGTAAAAAACCTTATAGTCAGTCTTTAGCGAAACTCCTTAGCGCTATCTATAATTCAACCGTTAAAGCTTCGGAGTTGGACCAGATAGACGAAGCGAATTTTACGGCAATGAAAACTGGTTTAGAAAATCCCTGGCGCACTCAATTTGAGGCAGCTAAGACTACGTTGACTTTGGTGAGAAAGCAAGGTAATGAAATTAGGATGAAATCTCGGATACTGAGAGAGCAAGCGTGCGAAGTTAAGACTCAGTCTAGAGAGGTTAAAGCTCAGTTTAACAAACCTGGAACTCAGTTTATTTTTGACTTTTGACGAACGCCTTGCGATACTAGCTCAAAGAGGCTTACGATGTCCGCGTCTGATAACCCCCGCAATCCCATGAAAAATCGGCTGCTGACTGCCCTTCCCAAAGAAGAATACGAACGCCTCCAGCCTCATCTTGAGCTAGTATCAATGAGTCTCAAGCAAGTCATCTACGAACCCAACGAACCGCTCCGGCACGTCTATTTCCCCAAAAATGGCGTTATCTCTCTGCTGACCGTGATGGAAGATGGTAATGCAGTGGAAGTAGCTACGGTGGGCAATGAAGGAATGGTTGGGTTGCCTGTATTCCTACGAGCGAAGACAATTCCCGGTCTAGCTTTTTCGCAGGTTCCCGGCGACGCCTTGAGGATGAAGGCAGATGTATTCCAACGTGAAGTGACTCCCAGTAGCCCGCTTTACAACCTGCTACAACGCTACACGCAAGCGGTGTTTAATCAAATCTCCCAATCAGCTGCTTGCAATCGCCTGCACTCTATTGAAGAGCGATTTTGTCGGTGGATGCTGATGACTCAAGACCGAGTAGGAGCAAACCAGTTTCCCCTCACCCAGGAGTTCCTAGCACAAATGCTGGGCGTGCGTCGCGCCAGTGTAAGTGTCGTTGCCGCTATGATTCAGAAGGCGGGGTTAATCAGCTATAACCGTGGCAAGATGACGATTGTTGATCGAGAAGGTCTGGAAAACGTCTCCTGTGAGTGTTATGCAATCATTAACGCGGAGTTCGAGCGCTTGCTGAGCGACGATTTTGTATAGTCTTTCTGTTGAAAAGGGTTTATCATAATTCGTAATTATTAATTCGTAATTCGTAATTAAAAAGGGGTTTGATACCCCCACGTCTAAACGTGGTCATTTTTCAGTCGGGGTTTAAATCCCCGTCTGAAAA
>CAZZXJ010000264.1:0-8304 GCA_964657905.1 uncultured Stigonema sp. | reverse complement strand
ACCTATTTAGCAATTTGCATCTTGATGGAATACAACATCTTGTAGAGGCGAACAGGGGGAGCGCCCTTACAGGTGTACCTTACGAGCGTCGAAAACTCCTGTAAGTGCTTTGATTATGAGACTAAATCAAGAAAATGAGTAAATTATGAGAAAGTTCAAGAGTTTGCTGGAATTGACATCTTAACTTTCCAGTGGTGTGGGAAGAGTGAAATAGAAAGTACTACCAAGTCCTAACACACTTTCTGCCCAAATTCTGCCACCATGCTTTTGTACAATGCTGCGACAGATAGCCAAGCCTAAACCTGTTCCTCCTTTTTGGCGGGAGTCGCTAGCATCAATTTGTTGAAACCGATCAAAAATAGTTTCTAGCTTATCATTAGGAATGCCTCGTCCTCGGTCTTGAACTTTAAATAAAACCCAGTCCGGTAACGCGAGGGCACTCAGGGTTACTGTACTCGCTGGGGGCGAAAATTTAATTGCGTTGCTGAGCAAGTTGACAAGAGCTTGAATAATCCAGTCAGGATCTGCCCATACTGAGACGGAAGTTGGTAAAATGGATGGCTTGATGTTGCTTTGAGTTGCCATTGCTCCCATAGTTTCTACAGACTTTTGCATAAGTGTCGCAGCATCGCACCAGTGCTTTACCAAAGAGACGTTGTTCGCTTCTAGGCGCTCTAAGTTGAGAATCTCATTCACTAAGCGTACCAGGCGTTTCGTGTCGCTAGCGGCAATTTGTAACATCTGTTGGACAGTTTCCGGTTGGTCTTTAAGTACCCCACTGGCAAGTAATCCCAAAGAACCGCGAATTGAGGCAAGGGGCGTTCGGAGTTCGTGGCTGACAATGGAGATAAACTCATCCTTCATTTTCTCAATTGCCCGACTTTCCGTGATATCTTCTAGCATGCCAACACGACCCTTGAGTTCACCTGACTCGGAAAAGATGGGAACCATCGTAACTCGACACAACCGGATAGTTCCGTCCCGGTGAACATAACGAACCTCACAGCAGAATTCCTGATTTGCTGCTGTTGCTGCTGTCCACTCGGACGAAACAGCTTGTAGGTCATTGGGGTGAATAAACTGCTGCCAGCCATACCCCAAAGCTTCCTCAAAGGTACAGCCACAAATTGCCTGATAGCGAGGATTAGTATAGACATTTTTCCCTTGAGTATCCCCTCTGAAAATGCCCACGGGTAAAAACTCGCTTACAGAACGAAATAGATTTTCGCTTTGCCGCAATGCTACCTCTGCGTGTTGGCGTTCACGCAGTTCTTCCTCCAGTTGCTGGTAGAGTTCTGATTGTTGGATCGCAATAGCCAATTGGTTAGCTAACTGCTGGAGCAAATCGATTTCAAAGGGTTGCCACTTTCGCGGTTCACTGCACTGGTGGGCAATCAGCAGTCCCCAAAGGTTACCTTGTTGGTTAATGGGAACTACCAGTGCTGCCCTGACTTGAATGTGAGCGAAAAAGTCCGCCATACAGGGCACTATTTCGTCTTTGTTGCGATCGCTAAGGGTGTAAATTCGTCCTTCAATATAGCGCTGGCAGCATTCTCCAGGTAAACTCTCCTCGGAGAATATGTAGTGTAAAATGCTAGTCCATTCGCCCCTAACAGCTTCGGCAATGGTGTATCCGGTACCATCAGATCGGAATCGGTAGACGACAACTCGGTCAGCTGCCAGCAATTTTTGCACTTCGGTGACGATGGTGTTGAGGATTGTTGTCAAGTCTAGGGACTGGCGTATTTGTTGAGTTATCCTCACCATCACCTGCTCTCGTTCTACCTGCTGTTGCAGGATTGCTTGAGAGCGTTCTAGATCAAAAGTTCGCTGTTTAACTCGGATTTCTAACTCCTCATTAAGTTGCTGTAGGGTAGCTGCGGCAAGTTTGCGATCAGTTATGTCCTGTGCAATCCCAATTACGCGCTGGACTTGTCCAAGCTCATCCTCAATCACAAACCCCCGGTCTCGAATCCACCGCACCGTTCCGTCTGGACGCACGATGCGGTACTCATTTTCAAAACTACCTTGGTGTGCGCTTTCAACATTTCCCTCAGCAGCAGCTTGTATTCGTTCCCGGTCATCTGGATGGATGCTATTCATCCAGTTTATAGAATTGGCGTACAAGCTTTCCCTCTTGCGCCCCCAAATTTTTTCGTAGGCAGGGCTGACGTAGACTATCTGGCGAGTTTTAGGGTCTCCTATCCAAAAAATATCTTGGATATTCTCTGCTAGCTGGCGAAACCGCTCCTCGCTTTCTCTCAAAGCAACTTCTGCTTGCTTGCGCTCAGTGATGTCCCGCCCCACTGATACCCAGTGAGTGAATCGTCCTGTTTCATCTGCAACTGGGAAAAGATTGACTTCGACCCACAATTCTCTGCCGTCTTTGGTATAGTTAATCAAGTCAACCGACACTGATTGCCAGTTTTGCAGTGCTTTACCAATTTTATCTAAAGCTGCCTGATCTGTTTTTTCACCATGGAGAAAATGCGGTGTCTTGCCTAAGACGGACTCTAAGGTATAACCTGTGATTTTGCTAAAAGCGGGGTTAGCGTAGATAATCCGAGGACCTGTTGCGTCATTAGGTTCTGCCTCGGTGATCAGTACTGTCTCATTGGTATGGATGATCACAGATTCCAGCAGCCGCAGTTGTTCAACTCGTGCTTTGCGATCGCTAATCTCCATCACAGTTCCCAACATCCGCACCGCTTGACCTTCATCGTTATAGATAAATCTTCCCTTAGCCTCAACCCAGTGGATGCTGTTATCAGACCAAACTATCCGGAATTCCTGATAATAATTCTGCTGCTCAATGCGTGCTTGCTTCACAGCTAAACTCACAGATTCTATGTCATCTGGGTGAATACAAGCCATCACAGCTTCGTAAGTTTCCAGAAAAGCTTTGGGTGCAAACCCAAACAACTGTTCCTGACTGCTTGACCAAACAACGCGATTAGCCAGCACATCCCAGTTCCAAATTCCCATATCCGCTGCTTCTAAAGCTAGGGTTAGCTGCTGATTAACGTTGGCGATTTCATCAGCCCTATGCAAAACCATGTCCACTGCTTCTAAAGCTAGGGTTAGTTGCTGATCCATTTTGGTTATTTTATCAGCCTTTTGCAAAACATTGGCTTTGTAGTCTAAGTATTGATTATCTTCTTTATAAACCAGTTCTAAAGACATTACTTTGCCCAACATTTGGCAAGCAAGACGCACTTTGTAAGGAACATATTTAGGTGACTGATGATGGCAAATAATTAATCCCCATAATTTATTATCTCTGATTAATAATATTGAGATAAAAGCAGCAACTCCTATACTTTGAAGATACTTAATATATATAGGCGAGAAACTCCTTAAAATACTGAAGCTAAGATCCAAACGTTGATTAGTAACTGGATTGTCAATAGGAATCAGTTCTACAGGCTGATAATTAACATCAGGAATTAACTGGAGTGGGTTGAGAGTGTACAGTTGCTTGGCTGGATTGAAGATGTCTATAGGCGAATAGTGTAACCCAAGAAAAGGACTCAAACTTTCTAACTTATCTTCGGCTATGACTGTGCCAGCACCTTCAGAATCAAATTGATAGACCATCACTCGGTCAAAACCTGTAATTTTTCGCACTTCCTGGACAATTACTTCACACAAATCACTCAAAGTCAAAGCTTTTTGCATTTTGACCATGATGGGTTGAACTAAATGATAGAAACTTAATAAATCATGATTTTCTTTGGAAGTAACCTGCTCTAATTCAAGAATTATTACCCCGTGTGCTCGATGAACACAGGCGTTAAAAAATAGCTGACCCTTTTGATTTTTTGTAGATAAATAGAACGGATTAATATTTTCAACTTGTTCTGATAGAGCTTTTTTTATTAAACTAATTTGTCGTATATTGAAAAAGATTTTTAGTTGTTTACCTAAAATATCTTGGGGATGAATTCCAAGATGCTCAAAAGTATTATTGCTAACTTGGATGATGTTTAACTTGGGTTCTTGTAAGACGAAAATAATGCCATGCGGTTGAACCAAACCAGCAATGTCAATGGGTTCTTTCTCACAGTTTGTTAACTCAACTACTTCCGAGGAAAAAAAATTGCGGTGATTCATAACATCAGAAGGGTAAGGAAAAGCCTACACTTTATTGTTGACAACATTTAGTTTTAATTTGTGCTTGAGTTGTTTCCGATATAACCTATTCAAGATTCGGGAAATCAGTTCTGTTTCCACAATAGGTTTGTGTAGGTAGTCATCAGCCCCTACCGCATAGACTTGATGCACTGTTTCTGCATCTGAATGGACAGAGAGAAACAGTACGGGCAACTGACGTCCACGAATGTCATTGCGTACTGCTTGGCAGAGTTCAATGCCACTAAAATCTGGCATTTTAATGTCTAGAATTAGTAAATCGGGGGTAGCAGCTTCTAATACCTCCCAGAATCGTTTGGGGTGTTGCAGTGTAGTGACTTGGAATCCCCAAGATAATAGCAACCTATTGACTTGATTGAGTACTAGGGGGTCATCATCCACAACCATGACTTTAGCTTGAGTAACACAGTGATGCTTGAGCGAGGTTCGCACAATGGAAAGCACTTCAGGGGCGGTCATAGTTTTGTGTAAAAAACTATCTGCTCCCAAACGCGCGGCTTCTACTCTTTGATGCAATTGATTATCAGTGGTAAAAACTAAGACGGGAATTTCCGGCAGTTTGGTAGTTAGTTCAGCTAGGAGGGTGAAACCATTTTCCTGTGTGTGGGGAAAAGTCAGGTCTAGTAAGATCACATCCGGGGGGTTGAGGGCGAGTATGCTTCTTGCTGCGGTTAGGTCTGTGGCTACCTCTAAGAGCAAATTCCAAGCTGCTGCCTCCAGTTTGATTCGTTCAATCACCATGGTATCGTCGTCAATGATCAGCAGTCGCGCCCATGGCGTTCTAGAGGTGAGAGGAGGGATAGCAGGTGTAGATGGTGGCTGCTGCAATGTTGTTTTTAGTAATTTGATTAATTTCTCCAATCTCTCCAACCCGAACACTGTACTTTGATCCCAACCGACAAAGTTTTGTAGCAACAGTTCGATTTCCAGTGCGACTTTTGAACCTTCAAGCCAGCCGTAACATCCCAAAGATCCAGCTAGGCGGTGGGCTTCTGCCTGTGCTTGCTTGAGCACATAGCCGTCTGGGGTAGTCGTTGATAATTGTGCGAGCGCTTGCTCAAATAATTCATACTGTTTTCCCAAGCGATTCTGTTTAAACTCTTCCCACGTCTTTGTCACTACAGTCATCACCTCAGCCTCGGCTAGGTGCAATTCTTGTGCGCGGGGACTAGGTATTTTCCTATGGGACGCTGGCTCAAGGGTTCTAGTTTTTTTGTCCGATTCCCGCAGCCGATAGCCTAATCCGTAAACTGTCTCAATCAAATCTGCAGTCATTCCCACGGCTTTGAGCTTCTGCCGTAAACCCTTGATTTGAGTTGTTACGGCCTCCTCCCCAGGAAATTCTGAGGACAACCAAATCCGGTCTAGCAACTTACTGCGACTAAATATTTTGCGGGGATTCCTGAGAAAAAGCTCTAGTAAATCATACTCTTTGGGAGTCAGGTGCAGACGCGAGGCGCAATAAGTGACTTCTCTAGTGTTGCAGTCAAACTCTAAATTTTCCCAAGCCAGCACCACAGGTAAAATCTCTCTTCCCCGCCGCAGTAATGCTCGAATTCGGGCAATTAACTCTGATAAAACAAAGGGCTTAACCACATAATCATCTGCACCAGCCTCTAAACCCATCACGCGAAGGTTGGTACTGTCCTGTACAGTCATCATCAGAATGGGCGTTTCATAGCTCTGGGCGCGCAGTTGCCGACAAATACTAATGCCATCCATATTCGGAAGCATGACATCCAGCAGCAGCAGGTCATAGTCAAACGCTTTTGCCAATTCCAGTCCAGCCTGACCATCTTTTATAGTTTCAATTCGATAGTTATGAGCTGCGAGCGCTTGTGTCAACAATAAAGTAGTGTATTCATCATCTTCTATTAGGAGTATTTTCATACAAAATTGTTCCTCATTAAGAGATTTAAATCTACTTAAGTAATACGTATTAAACGTACTATTTTGTTTAAAAATATATTTAGACAATTGAGAGTCTGAATATATTCAGTTACAGAAAACAGGTTTTTCCCAAAACAAAAGCAACGGTTTGAAATGCTTAATGTTTCCTGGTCACTGCTCTTAAAGTAGATGAGTTTATAGTTCTGCTGGGGTTGTTATCAAAATGTGAATGATATATTAAATTATTCTACTAAATTTATCTCGATTCATGAATAGCTTAATGACAAGAGCAGGTACTTAATCGATTTTAAAAAGAAATAAACGTTTAATTGATTAACGCAAATTTAAACCACGGGGATATCTCCATAAATCTCCCCTGCTCCTAAGTCTTTCTTACAAATGAACTCACGCAGATTCAGCAGCCTGTACCAAATGGCATGGTTGTAGGTCATGGTCATTTTTTGTTCAAACGTTGCTTTTTGGGCTGTTAAGAGTACGATATCACATAATACTATAACAAAATAATGCTATTCTATTATAGCAAAATAAAGTATACATCTAAAAATGTATTGTATTAATATATACATGATTTATGTCCAGACCACCAAAGCAAAGCTCAAGACGAAATAATCCAGACTTTTCGCCAGTGACGGCTCAGATAGCTAAAGACTTGGGTAAACGTCTTCGGCTGTTTGTAATCCAACAAGAAACCACAATCTCGGAGGTAGTAGAGAAAGCATTAAAGGAATACTTAGATAAAAATCAGCGACAACAGGCTACAGGTCAACCAAGAACTATTGCTGAATTCGTTCAGCAAAATTATTGGCGACTTCAATCCGCCAACATCAAAAATATTGATGCGATCGCACTTGGGCAACAACCCACTAGAGCGGATTTGGCACGCATCTGCTCTACTTTAAAGCGAGATTTTGAGGGGCTTCAAGCTTTAACAGAAAGTTCCTTCCCTGAAAGCTCGAACTTTGAATCTGAGGAGTTGCCGCCAAAAGGATGGAAAGCAGAAAAATCTAAGGGCTAAGCAGCTCGCGTACCCATCAATTTGGGTCGTTTCCCTATACTGTTTTGGGTATAACTCCCATTTTTTCGGTAACTGCTTGGCAGATTCTACTATATAAGAGGGGTTCATCATTTGCATTTAGCATTCTGTCTACTACGCAACAAAGCATCATGTACGTGTGCCGAGTTTAACAGATGCAAGTTTGTTTTTCTGATGCACAAATTGCTGAGCTACCTTGCGAAGGAGATGTAATCGCTATAAACCCAAATACTGCCGCTGCCTTGATCCGAGGATTTTTTTAAAACAAAGCCCGTGTGAGTCCACTCTGCTTTGACCTCTATGTATGTCTTGTCTACCTGTCATGAGTCGTTGGTCGGTTGCAAGCGAAATCTGCATCGCTTGTATAGTTCAGGCGCGTCAGCTTGCACCCATAGGTAAACTGTTGAATTTGAGGAGATACCGCCAAATGGATGTACTAGAAATCATTAATAAAACTGGCTGGGACTGGCGAATAGGGAAAAGGAATATCAAAATCAGTGCCCCAGATCAAAATGCCGCTGACTACTTGTTGGACGAGTGGCTGGAAAACCTTGCCCGTTCTGCTGCCAATATTGATGGTGTTGTTGATATTGATTGGGGAGGTGACTTGACATATCGCATAACTCCCAACATGGCAGTCAAGTCACGTTCAAAAAATTCTGCCAATAAAGCAGGAGGTAAATCTATGGCAAATGCTAATCAGTCTGAAAATCCAAATAACAAGCAAGTTGATGGGCCGATTGACTATGATCCTAATCTGTTGTTAGTTATCCCTGAACTAGAACTGAGCCAATCTTTGATAACAGATGTTGCCCGACCAACTTATATAAATCGAATTTTTGACCAAGAAAATTTGTACTCCAACCCTGCTGCCCTAGCGGCGCAAGGACAAAAACCCAAATTCATTGGCATGACGGCATACTCACTCAACAACCCTGATGAACTAGATCAGCGCTGTGCTTTATTGATGAACAGCGGAATACTTCGAGAATATGAGTACAAGGCATGGCGGTGGTTTTTTGACCCAGACGCTAACCGCTGGAGGCTGAAGCAATTGTACTTTGTTTCCAACTTTCGACGCCTAGATAGAATCAATCTTGGGAAATTCCAGCAAGTCAGAGATGAACCACTATGGCTAGGACAGGTGTTGAGGGCAGAAGAACTGGTAAGCAAGGAGGTTTGATAAATATGTGGCTACTAATTAACGA
>CAZZXJ010000263.1:0-8306 GCA_964657905.1 uncultured Stigonema sp. | reverse complement strand
AACTAACAACCAACAACCAACAACTAACAACCTATGCTAGAAGTCAAACCACGCGATGTGCAGGTTACTTTGATTGATGCCGATACTACCATGCTGCGATCGCGCACTTGGGATCGACTAAAATTTGAAGTGGAATACGCACTCCAAAAAGGCACTACTGCCAATTCCTACCTGATTCAAGCTGAGAAAACAGCTATTATAGATCCTCCTGGGGAGTCGTTTACAGAAATTTACCTGCACCAATTACAGCAGCATCTTGATTTACGGCATTTGGATTACGTGATTTTGGGACATGTCAACCCAAATCGCACCTTGACGTTGAAGGCGCTGCTAGAGTTAGCTGAGCAAGTCACTTTTGTCTGTTCTAAGCCGGGTGCAGTTGCTCTACGTACAGCCTTCAGTGGACGAGAGCTAAAAATTAACGTAGCCAGTTCAAAAGAAGTTCTGGATTTGGGCAAAGGTCATGAATTGCAATTTATGACTGTCCCCACGCCGCGCTGGCCTGACGAACTTTATACCTACGACCCCCAAACTCGCATTCTGTTTACCGATAAGCTATTAGGTGTCCATGTGTGCAGCGACCAAATCTTTGATGAAAATTGGAAGCTTTTAGATGAAGACCGACGGCACTACTATGATTGCCTTCATGCTGCTCAGTCTCGGCAGGTGGAAGTAGCACTTGACAAATTTGCTCCTTTATCCATAAAGCTTTATGCCCCTGGTCACGGTCCCCTTGCGCGCTTCAGCAAGAGCCGACTCACCCACGACTATCAGCAGTGGAGTCAACAGCAGAAGGATAAAGAAACAAAAGTTGTGCTGATTTATGCATCTGCCTACGGTAATACTGCTACTCTGGCGCAGGCTATAGCTAAAGGCATCACCAAGGCTGACGTAGCCGTGGAATCAATTAACTGCGAATTCACTCAACCATCTGAAATTCAAGCAGCCGTTGAAAAATGTGATGGATTTATCATCGGCTCTCCCACTCTCGGAGGTCATATACCTACCCAAGTGCAAACTGCCTTGGGGATTGTGCTTTCCACCGCTGCTAAAAGCAAGTTAGCAGGTGTTTTTGGCTCCTATGGTTGGAGTGGAGAAGCCGTTGATGAAATTGAAAGCAAACTAGAAGATGCTGGTTACCGATTTGGCTTTGACACCATTCGGGTCAAGTTTAAACCCACTGACGCGATCCTCCAACAGTGCAAAGAAGCTGGGACTGATTTTGCGCAGACTTTGAAAAAGATCAAGAAAAACCGCGCCCTGCGGCAACCAGTCAGTGACTCCCAAACTGACCGCACCGAACAAGCTGTGGGGCGGATTGTTGGTCCTGTGTGTGTGGTATCCGCCAAACGAGGAGATGTCTCCAGCGCCATGCTAGCCTCCTGGGTTTCCCAGGTAAGCTTCAATCCCCCCGGTCTTACGGTTGCGGTTGCTAAAGAGCGAGCAATTGAACCTCTGCTGCATACCGGAGATAAATTTGTCCTGAATATCTTGCAGGAAGGTATGAACCTGAGGCGACACTTCCTCAAGTCTTTTGCTCCGGGTTCAGACCGCTTTGCTGAATTGGAAACGCAAGAAGCCGAAAATGGCTGCCCTATCCTCAGTGATGCTCTCACTTATCTGGAATGCACTGTCGAAAGCCGAATAGAATGTGGCGATCACTGGGTGGTTTATGGCGTTGTGGACAATGGCAAGGTTCTACAGCCTAGAGGTATGACAGCGGTGTATTACCGCAAATCAGGTGGTCAATATTAAGCTGATATGTCCCATCGTCTGCACTATGGGCATGGCTGGGGAAGCCAGGAGTCAGGAGTCAGGAGTCACAATACAGCTATGCTCCTGACTCCTGACTTCTGAATTCTTTTAAAGTACGCAACTTAAATACTGATTTGCTTAAATCTGTATTTCTAACTATACACTAGGAGCATGAAATGGACGAGTCCCCTAAGCAGTCAATTAATCAAAACAAATGGTTAAGTCGGAATCGACTTGTGCAGTGTCTTGAAACCGTCCAAGACTTGATTATAATTTCTCTGTGTATTGGTCTATTCAGTGTCATGGCAATCCAGCTGCGAGCAATGTTCTACTCGTTGCTGCCTCCCCTTGACTTTAACGCTGTGACCGCAGATATCCTCTTTCTGTTGATTTTGGTTGAGTTATTCCGATTGCTGATTATTTACTTACAGGAACAACGAGTATCTATCGGCGTCGCTGTGGAAGTGTCCATTGTTTCTGTGTTGCGAGAAGTGATTGTACGGGGGGTGTTGGAAACACAATGGAGTCAGATTTTATCCGCATGTGCCTTCTTACTAGTTATGGGGGTACTACTAATAGTTCGAGTTTGGCTACCGCCAACCTTTAATGGTATTGACCCTGAACGCTACTTTTCTGTGAGAAATCAGGTAGTTTCAACAAATAATTCATCTGAATCTACTAACAATTCTCCTAATCGAGACTCTGAAGCCATTGCTTCTATGTTTGGAGAAGGTAATTCCCGATTAAGACGTGAAGACTGAAAAAATAATTACGAATTACGAATTAGTAATTCGTAATTAAAAGGATACTTGCGAACACACTCATTAAAAATTAAGTGGTCTACAATCAGTGGAGGGTGAAAAGCAAACACTGATTGTAATTACGAATTACGAATTATTTTGACGGAATTTTTCAGTTTCTTTACCCGCTTTGCTCAAAAACCCTGTAAGCTAATATTAGTCTCCCAAATAAGAGCGCCTAAGTGCCAGAAAGCCAATTCACCACAATCGGCAAAGTTAAAGAAGCATTCGGCATCAATACTATTGAGGGCGATCGCTTCCTCAAGGAAATTGAACCAATTACCCCTTCCACCATGCTCATAGAATTCCTGCGGGAGAGCGTACCCCTGGCGAGTGCAACTGGTAGCGAGAAGGCACTCTCAGAAGGCATCATCTACCCCATACTGCTAGAAGTAAGGCGTATACTAGGGAACAAAGTCAGCCTATTTTCAGGCGAAGATTTTACGGTTGATGAAAGTGTTGGGCTGAATGGAGTATGCGATTTTCTGATCAGCCGATCACCTGAACTTCTAGAAATTGAAGCCCCGGCAGTTGTGGTTGTTGAAGCCAAGCGTTCTGATTTAAAAACGGGTATGGGTCAATGTGTCGCTGAAATGATCGCATCTCAAAGATTTAATGAGATTAAAGGAACCCCCACCAATACGATTTACGTTCGTGTTACCACTGGAATTTTGTGGCGATTTCTCCGATTGCGGGGACAGACTGTAGAAATTGACTTGACCAATTACTTGCTGGAGCCTGTAGAGCAGATCATCGGGTTTTTTGTGTGGATGATTCAAAATGCCTAGTACCTTCACAAAACTTAATAATAGAAGGGCTTGCAACTGTTGTCGATTGAAATATAAGGCACACGCGCCCAATCACCCCGACTGTGTTGTTGCTATGTTGAAGAAGTGGCGAGAGGCATAAGCCTTTCCAAGGTTTCCGACAAAGTCGCGAAATCAAATTGTGTCTGGGTCAACGCCCATCTCTCTTAACCGTTCTGCCAGTCGAGCAGATCTTTGTCGTTCCAGCGCACTCGACTCTGCCCCTGTAGGAATCACCTGACAAGAGCGATCGCACCAGCGCAGCCATTGCCCTGGCTGGTCTTCAAACGTACCTGACCATAATGTTAAACCTAGCCCTACTGTTTCTAGCCAGCTCGGTTCTTCTAGCTCTACATACTTTCCTGCTGTCAGCACGTATACCCGCAGTAGTGAGCCGTTCATTTGCTCTGGTTCTTGGATCTGCTTGAGCGGGTCAAACACGGCGTAATATGCAACACCCACACGGGCATAATCATCTTTCTTAGCGCCTAATTCTTTGCCTTTGCGGTTGGAAACGATTTCAATCGCTACTTCTGGTGTTTTGCCAAACTCCCACACAAAGTAACTGCGATTCTGCTTTTGACTCCAATCTGCAGGCATCTGCACGTTCAAGCTCACAAAGGCATCTGGTACAACTGGGTCCAGCTTTCGCGAGTAGAACAGCCCCACATTTGCCGCCGCGATGAAAGGCTGTGCAAGTACCCGCGAACTGTAGAGTGGTTCCACTAACAGCCGTTGTTGCTTCTCACTTTGGAAGTTGTCCACTGGCTTGTCATCCTCGATTTCCAGTTCGCTGATGTCGGGGATAGCAATTTCTTCAGGATCTAGAAGCTGCTGTTGAGACATAGAACATCAATTGAATCAAGAGTACATAATTATAGCTTAAAGCAGTAACAGCTAAATGGCTGTTGTCGATATGAGATCACAAGGGAACGTCTTTATCTAAAGTCCTGTGAAGTTATCTTCAATCAGATCCAATACTTCCTGTTCAACTATTCTAGGGCGAAGAATATCTAGAGCCTCTTGGTCTGCCAATTCAATGATTTCCGCAAGGCACTGGCGTACCTGTTCAACGATATCAGGTTGCCACTGGCGCAGTTTGATGTCAAGTTCTTGAACTAAGGCATCTATATCAAATTTTTACAATGAATATTATTTCTATCCTATCTTCTATGCTATGGATATAAGTAAATATTTCTGCCAACTTTTGCCTTATGGATTACCACGACATCATCACAATCGAGCCGGGAAAACGTAGTGGAAAGCCGTGTATTCGGGGAATGCGAATCACTGTGTATGACATCTTAGAGTATTTAGCAAGTGGGATGACAGAAGCCGAAATTTTGTCAGATTTTTCTGAACTCACTTCGGAAGACATTAAAGCCTGTCTTGCTTTTGCGGCTGATCGTGAGAAAAAATTATTTGTGGCATCACTGTGAAACTGCTATTGGATGAAAACCTGTCAGACCAAATTATTTACAGGATTGTCGATTTGTATCCCGATTCTGAGCATGTCAAAACCTTAGCACTGACAAATACTGACGATGCACTGATCTGGGAATATGCCAAGGCGAATGACTTTGTAATTGTTTCCAAGGATTCTGACTTTCATCAGCGCAGTTTGCTTTATGGTCATCCACCCAAGTTTATTTATCTTCGTATTGGCAACAGTCCAACATCAAAGATTGTTCAGATTTTGAGAGATAATTTTGACACGATCATCGAATTTGAAGGTAGCGAAACGGAAAGTATTTTAGTGTTGGCTTAGTGTGGAGTCGCCGCATAAGAACTGTGATTTGAATCATAATTTGACCAAACGGTCACGACATACTTCATAACCTGGCTGTAACCACAGTAATCAATTTGCTGTAAAAAATTCAATAATGTACAAATTGAAAAGTCAGGTGGGCAGTGCCCACCCTACTCAAATCACTCCCATTCAATAGTTCCAGGTGGCTTGGAGGTGATATCGTAAACTACCCGGTTGACGCCTTTAACCTCATTGACAATGCGATTAGAAATTACTTCCAGCACCTCATAAGGCACACGCGCCCAATCAGCGGTCATGCCATCTTCACTAGTAATAATCCGCAAGACGATCGGATAAGCATAGGTACGTTGATCGCCCATGACGCCGACACTGCGAATTGGTAGCAACACAGCGAAAGCTTGCCAGTAATCATGGTATAATCCGCGTTGGTTAATTTCTTGACGCACAATCAAATCGGCATCACGCAAAATATTTAACCGTTCAGCAGTGACTTCGCCGAGGATGCGAATTGCCAAACCGGGTCCGGGGAAAGGATGTCGTTGCACAATTTCTTCTGGCAAGCCAATGGCACGCCCGACTTTGCGGACTTCATCCTTGAACAGTTTACGCAACGGTTCCACCAGTTTAAATCGTAGGTCTTTGGGCAAACCACCGACGTTGTGATGGCTCTTGATTTTCACCGCTACTCGTTCCCCAGTTTGTGGGTCAACGTTAGTGTCAGCGGATTCAATCACGTCTGGATACAGTGTGCCTTGAGCTAGATAGTCAAATGGACCGAAGTTTTTGGATGCTTCTTCAAATACACGGATGAATTCGTGTCCGATGATCCGGCGTTTTTCTTCGGGATCAACGATACCAGCAAGTGCGCTTAAAAAGCGATCGCGCGCATTCACATACTCCACACTAATGTGAAACTGCTCAGAGAAAAGCTTGAGTAACCTCTCTGGCTCATATTTTCGCATAAAGCCTTGATCGATAAACACGCAAGTCAGCTGATCCCCAATGGCTTTATGCAGCAAGAATGCCAACGTAGAAGAATCGACTCCCCCAGAAAGCGCCAACAGTACCCGCTTTTCACCGACTTTAGCACGAATTTCGCGAATCGCTTCTTCGACAAAGGCAGTGGTTGTCCAGGTAGGTTCACATTTACAGATGTGGTAGACAAAATTGCGGATCAGGGCAAGACCGCCAACCGAATGCACCACCTCTGGATGAAACTGGACACCGTACATTTTCGAGTCGTGATTGGCAATGGCAGCACAAGGGGTATTTTCTGTATGCGCCAGCAATTCAAACCTTGGTGGCATCTGAGTGACTGAGTCTCCGTGACTCATCCACATGGTTGTGCCATCTTCTACGTTGGTCAACAAGTCTGTGGGATCGTCTATGTATAAAGACGCCTTACCATACTCGCCTCGGTCAGCTTTTGCAACTTCCCCACCCTGATGTTGCACCATCAGCTGCATACCGTAGCAGACACCGAGAATGGGAATTCCCAAATCCCATATTTCTGGATTACAATGGGGAGCGCCATTGTCATAAACTGAATTTGGACCGCCAGAAAGGATGATTCCCTTGGGATTTAGTTTCCGTAGTTGCTCTAAGGTCGTGCGATAGGAAAGAACTTCCGAATAAACCATTTGCTCACGAATCCGACGGGCAATCAGTTCGGAATACTGAGAACCAAAGTCGAGAATTACAATCATTTGACGATCAAGCCGCCCCAACGATGCTATTTTTTGAGGGGCTTGTTCAGTTAGTAGAGTCACCGCTGTATTCATGATATGGAGAGCGTAAATGTCAGGATAAATCGTCTTTTAGGGTCTAGCTAATACCACTTCTGTGCTTTTTTTGGCTTTTCACAGCTTTGCAAATATAGTACAAACGCACTCAATTGGTGCGTCTGTCTAATCCATAAATATAGAAATGGTCTTAAAAAGAAAAACTTACCCTAGAGTGGTTACTGAAAGGATTATTCAGCCAGATAATTTAAGATTATTTATAATAAATTAACATAATTTGGTAATTAACGTACAAGCAGTTTGGCTCTTGACGATAATTTCACGATCGCGGTCAAATAGGATAGAGCCGATGATCGGTTTCGCTTGAACCTCACTGCTGTGGTTTTTCATGTACTCAAGTGAGCGAGTATCAATTTCTGCGGCGATCGCACCATACACTTGATTAACGTAATTACTGTTGGTAGTGGCATCACGCACGCGCAAGTATTTTAATGCTGCTTCAGCAGTGGGACTCTTAAACACTGCTTGGATATCGGATGTTGGTAACCCAACGTTGGCACAGTGTGCCACGAGAATTTCCCGGCGTCCATCAGCAAGGTGGTGATGGGTGTGAAAAATTCCCCCCGCGAGTTTCATCAACTTGCCGTGATAACCAAATAATAAAATTTCTTTAACACCTTGCAAAGCTGCTTCCACCAACATTGGACCTAGCCAGTTGGCAGTTTTTACCAGTTTCTCGGAATTAATACCTAGTTTTTGCGCTAAATCTAAGCCGTTTTCCCCAATACAGAACACTAGACAATCAAAACGACTGGCTTTGTGCTGTAAGTCTTCACGAAAAGCTTCTAGCTGTCCGGGAGTACTCAAAGGTTGAGAAATGCCCGTTGTCCCCAGTAGGGAAAGTCCTTCAACAACACCAAAGGCTGTGTTGGAGGTGCGAACTGCAAGCGATCGCCCGAATGGCAGAATAATGGTCACAGTGATTTTTTCCGACGGTGCTAGCAGTGGCTGCAAGTTCTCTTCCAACACCGCATGTGCGTAAGCATAAATAGCCGCTTTGCCTTCATTATTTAGCTGCCTTCCAATTCCTTCCCCACCCCTGATAATCACCTCCCCATTCCCGTAAGGCGGGCGGGGTGACCCCGCCCCTACGACCCACTCCACCAGTGCCCAAATCGGTGTATCTCTGGTGAGGTCGAGGTTATCGCCCGGATCGCTGTTGGTAATTGCCAAAGCCATATTCTCAGATAGTCCTGCTACCTGTTCAATAGGTATTTCGGCAATTTGGGCAGGCTCAATTAAATTTACAGAAACCACAGACAGTGGTTGATGGTGACGTAACCAGTGCAAAGCCGCAACCGCAGCAGCGCAAGCAAACACAGGGAGGGTATATCCAGAACGGGACATTGTTGGGGAGTGGGGGAGTGGGGGA
>CAZZXJ010000262.1:0-8338 GCA_964657905.1 uncultured Stigonema sp. | reverse complement strand
TTATTCTGGCTGCTGACTCCTGACTCCTTCTTTACAAACAGAAACCCCTACACTTTAAATGTAAGGGTTTTTATATTATACACAAAGCATTAAGTATCTTTTTAACCTTCGCGGCTAGCAGTTTGGATGTACAGAATAATTAAAAAAACAGCGGGAACAAGTACGAACAGAATGCTCGCCACGAACCCTAGGTCATTAACTTGCATGGCAAGAAAGCCTCTCTTTAATTTCCAGTTAACAATTTTAGCATACCATCATCAATGTCAATCTGCATTCTAAAGACTACATTGTTAAGGCTTTGTCACGACGCTAACCGGACCATTGACTAAGGTTTGACATGCGAGTCGGTAATTTTCCGGCTTTTTTTTCAATAGTCGGTTTTCAACATCGGTACGGGGCGAAAGATTTTCCATTCCTTCAACTACCTCCACAATACAACAGCCACACTGACCGTTGCCCCCACAATTCATCATCTTGCCCATGAACTTATATATGTCCATGCCGTTTTCCATGGCTTTGAGCCGGAGATTCGCACCATTTGCCGCCACTACTTCTTGGTCTTCTTTGACAAATTTAATGTTGCCCATAGCTGACACCTCGTTCGTTATATACCTGACTGTTGTCGGCTTAATTTTGACCGGGCATGATAGAGTACCCTACTCATTATATGAGTTTATTGCAAAATATTAAGAATTATCAATTTTATAAAAATTGTGGATTTTGGATGAGTTCAATCCAAAATCCACAATTTTGTTAATCGGTTTTAAGCCTCATAATTTGTTTGCGTACCCGTGCCTTTCATCGGGCGCGACAGAGGCTAGTGCCTTACAGCGTAGGAGTTATCGGCTTTAAATATATCGAGATGCGATTAATCACGTATCTTGGTCTTACCTGAAACCCACGGCTGCTTGCCAAACAAAAGCCAGCAGCAAGAAAAACACAGGGATGAGTGGCAGAACGTCTACCAGAGGGTCGAAGATTTGGTAAGCTTCAGGCAGTTTTGCTAATAACAATGCTGCTTCCATATTTGTTAAATCCACCTATCCAACACAGCTTTCAGAATTGAGAAGTATCTTAACACGCCTTAGTCCCTTCTGAGTCTAATCAGAGTGCGGAGTAGGGGCGAACAGAATTTTGACTCACGTCGCATTTCTGGGTGAAATGGTATCGGCTCTTTCTCATTTACCAAAAAGCAACGTAAACATCATCAGCAAAACCCATGCAAGAAAAGCGAAAACCAAGCGAAAAGAGTTTGCACGCACTAGATTTCTTAAACTTATTTTTAGCAGACGTGCGAGATGGTGTTGGACCATATTTGAACATCTACTTGAAAGCCTCGCAACATTGGGACCCAGCCCAGATCGGCATGGCTACAGCCGCTTCCTCAATCGCTACAGTCATTGCACAAACACCGGCTGGTGCTTTGATTGACCAATTACGTCAAAAACGGATGTTGATTGTGCTGGCAGCAGCGTTGGTCACCGTCGGTTGTTTCTGTATAGCGTTGTTTCCAACTTTTCCAGTGGTCATCGGCTCTCAAATTTTAATTGGTATTGGTGCAGCGGTTTTCCCGCCTGCGATTGCCGCGATTACGCTGGGGTTAGTGGGACGTAGCAAATTAGATCAGCGAGTCGGTCGCAATGAAACTTTCAATCATTCAGGTAATTTACTTGTTGCTGTTCTGGCAGGTTTCGCTGGTCAATTTATTAACCGTAAAAGTATCTTTTTCCTAGTTGGGCTTATGGCTGCCGCCAGCGCTTATTCGGTTTTGCGGATTCGTGAGAAGGAGATTGACCATGAGCTGGCGCGTGGTGATGGAGAGGAGAGTGAAGAGGAGAATCAAGGTAATGGTAAAAAAGAAAACCAGAATTAAGAGCGAAGGTATATTGAAGCTATTGAGCGATCGCCGCATACTCATGTTTGCTACTGCAGTTGTTCTGTTTCACTTTGCCAACGCCGCCATGTTACCGTTGGTCGGTCAAATGCTTGCTCAGGGCGGAAAGGGAAAAGGATTAGACAGCACAGTTTATATGTCTGCTTGTATCATCGTAGCTCAGTTGGTCATGATACCTTCAGCAAACTTTGCTGGTCGGTTGGCAGAGGGTGGGCGAAAACGCATCTTCTTGGTGGGCTTTGGTGTGTTGCCCATTCGCGGGGTGCTTTACACGCTTTCACAAAATCCCTTTTTTCTAGTTTCCGTACAAATCCTGGATGGGATTGCCGGCGGTATTTTCGGAGTACTCTCGGTGGTAATGGTTGCTGATTTGACCAAGGGTAGCGGTCGCTTTAATCTTGCCCAAGGAATGCTTGCCACCTCTATTGGAATTGGTGCTGGTTTGAGTAATTTGCTAGCTGGGTTTGTGGTGCAAAAGGCTGGGTACAATGTCGGTTTTCTGATGCTAGCTGCGATCGCTGCTGTGGCTTTAGCAGTTTTCTGGTTTTTCGTCCCCGAAACCAAAGATGAACACAAAGAACCAAAAAATCGCGCCGCTACCACTTAATAATCGCATATTTATTTTAGGACTTACGCAAACTCTACGAATTCTTGGCGTTCTTGGCACGCCAGTTGCTTCAACGCGGGGAACCCGCGCAACGCACTGGCTTGTCTTGGCGGTTCGATAAATTAAGCTTTTTGGCAATTTTTGCGTAAGTCCTGTATTTGCTGAACTTAAATTGTCTACCTAAACAGGTAGACGGGAACCGTTTCTAGGGAAGCAACCGTCATAGGCGACAGCAAAAGCCAACAGATGAGGGAGATGTTGTCGGACAAATCAATTAAAATTTTTTAATTTTTAATTTTTAATTCTTGTCCTCCCCCATCTCCCCTTCCCATTCGAGGGTTGCGTGGTTGAAAATAGGTTGGATGTGTTTCAAATGAGTCAACGTTATGCCCAGAACTCCAAACGAATATGCAGTACATTTGTTAATGGAAAGTGGTCACCGGGAAGAAGTGCGTTTTCCGACGATTCAAGATTTTCAGAAGTGGTACAGCGGCGAACTTACGCCAAAGTCTGCTTCTAATGACTTTATCAACGTGCCGATCAAGAATATTCAAGGTGAGTATATGGTGGTTCGTCCATGTCGGATAGTAGCAATCCGGGTAGAACCAATTTTTAGTTCTAGTGTGGAAAGATATACATAGATTATGAGAAAAACGCTTGCTTTGGTTTTATTGAGTCTAGGAGTTACCCTCTTAAACCCGGTCTGGTCAGTTTTTGCTCAGGTTCCTGGCTTACCGCCGCTTCCTTTGCCGAGTGAACCTGAAGTATTGCCACAGCAAGTACCGATCCCACCTCAGGTACGATCACCGCTCATACCAATAAATGTCGGAACAGGCTGTACCTCTGCGGACCATTGCTTGGGTTGGGATGAGCAAATTTGGGGTGTCTATGGGAACTCGGGCGATCGCTCTGCGCTGTTAGCGTCGATAGACAACAGCCTACGTTACCTAGCAACTGATAAGGCTATTGCAGCGTATCAGAATTATCCAATACAGGACATTACCGTTGATCACGTCCGTCGTAGTTTGCTACGTTTTCGCCAACTGGTTGTTGACTCAGACTCACCAGCACAACTAGAAGCTGCCGTGCGTCGAGAGTTTATTTTTTACAAATCAGTTGGCAACGACGGCAAGGGTACTGTTAAGTTTACCTCCTACTATGAGCCGGTTTATCCTGCTAGTCGTGTTCGCACATCAATATATAAGTATCCCATTTACCGGGTGCCCCCCAACTTTGACAAATGGGCGAAACCCCACCCGAAACGGATAGATTTAGAAGGGAAAGATGGTTTACTTGGTAATAAAAGTCGGTTGCGCGGTTTGGAACTGTTTTGGTTTCGCGATCGCCTAGAACCCTACTTAATACAAATCCAAGGTTCTGCCCAACTCCAATTAACTGATGGCACAACAACATCTGTCGGCTATGCGGGTGGAACAGACTACCCTTGGACTAGTATCGGGCGTGAACTGCTCAAAGATGGCAAAGTTACCCCTAAAGGTTTATCGCTACCAGCTATGGTCCGCTATTTCCAGCAAAATCCTCTAGAAATGAATAATTATTTGCCACGGTGGAAACGGTTTATCTTTTTCGGTGAAACTAAAGGTGGCTCAGCTATGGGGAGTATTCGTGTGCCGGTGACACCAGAGCGTTCGATAGCTACAGATAAGTCTGTTATGCCTCCAGGTGCGCTAGCGCTAGTCAATACCAGCTTACCTTACCCTGCTGAGAGTGGAAAGCTGGAGTATCGTACTGTTAGCCGCTTTGTGCTTGACCAAGATACAGGAAGCGCCATCAAAGGACCGGGTCGGGTGGATTATTATATGGGAGCAGGCAACCTAGCCGGTCTCCGGGCTGGTATAACAGGTGGCGATGGCGAACTCTACTATTTATTGCTCAGAGAATAAACTTACTCCTGATTTCTTTTCATCACCAACTTTTGACCAGACAACAATGAAATTCAGCGAAATTTTACAAAAACTTGGCGACGCCGCTGCATCCAATAGTCTCTCCAACCATAAAGACCATGACCCGGAAATTACAGGGGTAGCAGCGGTTGATGAAGCGACAATCGGTACAATAAGCTATATAGAAGGAGCAAAGTTTGCCTCTTTTGTCGGCAACACCAGCGCTAGTGCTTTAATTATGCCTTCAGATGAAGCATTACAGAAGCAAGCACAAGAGCGTGGTATCGTTTGGATAGCAACATCAGAACCAAGACTTTTGTTTGCCAGAGCGATCGCACTGTTTTACCAACCTTGGCGTCCGAACCCAGAAATTCATTCTACTGCCGTTATTCACCCCACAGCTAAAATTGGCAATGAAGTTTACATTGGTCCCCAGGTTGTAGTTCAGCAACGAGTAGAAATTGGCAATGGAGTATGTATTCATCCCCATGTGGTGATTTATCCAGACGCCAAGATAGGCTCAAGCACCATCTTGCATGCTAACTGCACTATCCACGAACGCACCCGGATCGGTGCTGATTGTGTAATACACAGTGGTGCTGTCATTGGTGCTGAAGGCTTTGGCTTTGTTCCCACAGGAACAGGTTTTGTAAAAATTGAACAATCCGGCTATACCGTTTTAGAGGATGGCGTAGAAGTTGGATGTAACAGCGCCATTGATCGCCCAGCTGTGGGAGAAACACGGGTAGGTCGCCATACCAAAATTGACAACTTGGTGCAAATAGGTCACGGTTGCCAAATAGGTGCTTTCTGTGCAATCGCAGGTCAAGCAGCCATGGCGGGAGGCGTGAAACTAGGGAATGGGGTGATATTGGCTGGACAGGTAGGAATTGCTAATCAAGTGAAGATTGGAGATCGGGCGATCGTATCTGCTCAAGCTGGAGTTCATAGTGATGTTGCATCAGGAGAAATTGTCTCCGGAACTCCAGCCATGCCTCACAAAACTTACTTGAAGGTGTCAGCTGTGTTCCACCGCCTACCCGAAATTTATCAATCTCTTAAACAATTACAACGTAAAGGGAGCGATCAGTAAGGATTAGGGCGAACGACCCGCCCCTACTCAGAAAATTGTGACCTGAATCACGCTAGGCATCATAAAAAAAATGGTAATTTGATTGCAAATAAGAAACGCCTTGGTTCGCCCTGGGGCTTAGTTGCTTAAAAGTTTCCGTTCTTCACCGTAGGCTGTGTGAGTATAGGGGTAGTCCAGAGGTAGATTAGATGACCATTGAAACAGCCACCAAGTATTACATCGCCAATAAACCAGTACACCATAAGACCCTAGGACTGCTGCTCATCGTCGATTTATACCCATCTAGACTAGACAGCGTGAGGGTAAAGCTAAACAACGGCGTAGAGATGGATTGCCAGCTCGAGTTTCTAGACCCCGTTTAGTACCTCACTGCTGATCCAAGCTGGGATGCGATTAACTTTGGTTATTCGCATTTTCCCCACCTATGTCCACTATCCCTCCGATTAAGGAGGGGGAACTCTGGCGGCTAGGTGAAAATTTTTCCTAACTGAAATAACTGAAATAATAGTATGTAGAATTCATATCATGAATGACAGCAATACCGGGGTGAATCAGGAAACGGCAACCTAAACTTGGAGAAAGATCTATGCCTGACAGCATTATGACAGCAAACATCAGGGACGAAATTATTGAGCAAGTGGCTGTTGGGAATCACATAATTCAGATTGGTTCTATACACGGCGCTATAGCTAATGTAGCAACTAGGGAAGAGCGATACACTCTGCGTCTGCGTTCCACCCCAATTGTGATGCTTCCGCGTCCCCTCCATAAACTACTAGATCGTCAACAAGCAGTTCAAGAAGCGATCGCTGCCTTAGAATCTGGACAATCAGTAGAGTTTCATAGTCCAGCAGGTTTTGGAAAAACTTTTCTGTTGCGTTGCTTGGTACACGACTATCAAGCTACGTTGCCTTTCCGTGATGGTATTATTTGCTTATCTCCTCTTCACCCTTATGTAGGCGATATTCTGCAGTCCATGTGGGAAGCCTTCTATGAAAGCGACATTCCCTATAAACCAACTAATAAACAAATACGTCAACAAATAAATGACAAACAGGCTCTGATTGTACTAGATGAAGGTAAACTCATCAAGCATGAACTTGAAGAGTTGATGAATGCTGCAAGCTCATGTACCTTCCTCATAGCTTCGTCAACAAGCCGCGTCAAGCAGAGAGGGCGCTCCATGCTGCTGACTGGACTCTGTGACAACGATGCTCTAGTTTTAGTAGAAGAGGAACTGCAACGCTCCCTCACACGGGAGGAACTACCAGCAGCAAGATCGCTATGTATTATCTTGGAAGGAAATCCAATGCATCTGCAGTTGGCGATCGCTAGCATGCTGTTCGATGGTAGATCTCTTGCCCAAGTCGTTAGTCAATTGCCAACCTTCGCTCCGAGCAACTATCTTATTGAACAAATTGTCGCGTCGCTATCAAAACCACAAAGAAACATTTTGGCTCTGTTGGCTATGATGGATGGCGTAGGGCTCCAAAGCGAACAAGTCATAGCTATCACACAACTACCTGATGCTCTGGCTCTGCTGGAGGGATTGCATCGGCGTCATCTAGTACAGTTTGATGGTCGCCACAGTGTCAATCAAACCATAATTGAGGGTTTGCCAATAGAATTGAAGGTGACAGCACCTCAAGATCTCGCCATCGCCTACTTTATAAATTGGGCTGAACACCATAGACAGCAACCCAAAAATCTGTTGTTGGAAATTGATGCGATCGCGCAAATCCTGGATGTGGCGGTTAGAGCCAATCGTTGGCGAGACGTCTTGCGCTTGGTAAAAGCAGTCGAAGGCGAACTTGCTTTGAGTAGGCGATGGAGTTTGTGGGAGCAAGTGCTGCAACGGGGACTACAAGCATCTCAAGTAGAACAAAATCAAGTTGCTGAAGCTTGGGCTTTGCATCAATTAGGTACTTGTGCCCTTTGTTTGTCAGAAAATGCCAGCGCGATTAATTACCTAACTAAAGCAATACAATTACGAGAATCATTGGGTGACGAGATGGGACTTTCCGCAACTCGCCACAATCTTCATCTACTAAAAATTCTGACTCTGGAGTGGACATCAAGTTCCGTCGGAGATGCTGATACACACAAAAGCGAAATTTTCAGCGAAAGAGCAACAAATGTTGAGACTCCGCTTCCGCTTCCTCTAACAGAAGATTCAAACGACAAGCTATTCTCCTCACAGTATCTACTCACTCGAATGAACATAGTAGTAGAAAATGCTTTACCCCCAGATAAGCCTGACTATAAAGGCGTTTTGCTCTCGCCTAAGGGGGTCATTACTACTGGAATTTTAGCTGCTGGGGGATTGCTAACGTGGTTTAACTGGCATGGTTTGACACAAGTAACTTCGACACCATCCACCACGCCAACAGCAACTGCCACACGGTCACCTATTGCCAAAGGCAAACCTAGGTCAACTGAATCGCCGTCACCCATTGCCGAACCCACATCTACAGCAACTGCCACACTGTCACCAATTATCGAATCTCCACTAAAAGTAGATCCGCTGCTGACACCAACAGTCGAGTTACACAAACCAATAACTAATACTAAATATAAAGTAAATAACCACAAAAAGTCAAAAAGCAAACCTAAATCTGCACCAGTTCCAACCGCCACACCTACAGCCACAATAGAACTCGAACAACCAGCATCAACACCAACACCTACTTTCACAGGAGCGCCGATACCCACAATAGAACTCGAACAACCAGCATCAACACCAACACCTAGTCCCACATTCACCCCTACAGCCACAACAGAACTCGAACAACCGACATCAGAACTAACACCTACAGCCACAACAGAACTCGAACAACCGA
>CAZZXJ010000261.1:0-8387 GCA_964657905.1 uncultured Stigonema sp. | reverse complement strand
AAAAGATAACTTCAGTATTTCTGTTGATTTAGAGCAAAAAAGTTTAGTAGCAATCAAAGTGATAATTCAGCTAGCTTCTGACCGGATTTGGTGACTTTTGTCGCACCGGAAGAGCGAGTTGCATTCAATCGTATAAATCTGTACAGATACTCAAGCGATGAAAACATTAGCATTTCAGCAAGCCATTGAATTTAGTAGAAAGTTTACCCAAAAAAGATGAGAAACAATTAAAATGGGCATTCGATTCTACTCTTCCCAATTTTCTATCTTCAGGTTGGGAATTTGGGAAAAATCTTTGTAATTGCGTGTGACTATTGTTGCATTCTGAGCCAGAACATCCTCCTGCGGTTTGTTTGTGAGTACGATCAAGGCGTTAGGCGAAAATTTTTTTAGCGTACGTATAATCGATAAAAAATTCCCCTGCTAGCTATTTCCGCAAAAAGCGCTGACGCAGACGAGAAATAAAATCATTTACCTCTGGTAGTTTCATCCAAGCGGCGATCGCACCAAAAACGCACAAGCCAACGAAACCCGCCACAGACAATTGCAACAACTGAATCAGCAAACCATTTCTACCTAAAAAGTGTTGAGAAACCTCAAGAGTAGCAAAGCTTGCTGCACCAGCTACCATACTGCCCGCAGTCAAACCCAAAATCGGCAAACTCCACTCTTGCCAAGGTAATCCATTCAGCCTGCGGTTCAGCAACCATAACAGCATCAACACTGAACAGCAATTGACCACGACAGTTGCCAACACCACACCAGGAGCACCAAAAGGTTTGATCAAAAAGTAATCAAACAGGGCATTGAGGAAGATATTAATCATGCTGACGCGAAAGGGTGTCTGACCATCGCCCAAGGCATAAAACACCCGCACCAAGACATCACGCCCCAAATAGACAAACATGCCAATGCCGTTAGCAACTAGCAAAGAGGAAACCAGCCCTGAGTCTGTTCGGTTGAAAGCACCGCGCTCATAGACTACTCGCACAATTGGCACAGACAGCGCCACCATCAAAGCACCAAGTGGCAGCATGGTAAAAGCAGAAAGCAGAAGTCCTTGGCGAATACGTAATTTTAACTCAGACCAATTATCTGGAGCAGCAAGGCGGGAAAACATCGGTAGTAAGGGAACTAAAATCACGTTGGAAATAATTCCCAAGGGGGTTTGTACTAGTAACGATGCATTAGCCAAGCCAGCAGCCACTCCTGTATTCGGAAGCAAGGAAGCGAAGAACAAATCTGTGTAGAGGTTGATTTGATACATTCCAGACGAAAAGGTGGCAGGCAGCATAATTTTCACGACATCGCTCACCCCAGGCTGCTTAAAATTAAATCGCAGCCGCAATCTACCCAGACCAGCCCGTGATTGAGCAATGAGCTGCACCAACCATTGCAAAACTGCCCCGGCTAGAGTGCTTCCAGCTAAAACCATTCCGCCTAAGATGGCATAGTCAGGAGTGCTGATTTTGTTACCTAGTTGCAGATACAGGATTCCCAGACCAATAATAACGGTAATACTGGAAAATAAGGGACTGACAGAGGGTAGCCAGAATTGATTAGCAGCGTTGAGAACTCCAAAGCCAATGCCAATGAGTCCTGCTAAGACTGCCATTGGTGCCATAATCTGGAGTTGTTGGATAGCAATCTCCCTAACTAACTGTTTTTCCGGCACCTTTAAACCTGGTGCAAATAAATCAATCAGGTAAGGGGCAAAAATTACCAAAAAAATCGTGACGATTAGCAATATTCCACCGACAAGCGTCGTAATTGTTTCCACTAAGGGAGCCGCTTCTTCTTTCTTACGCTTAGCTAAAACGCTAACAACCGCACTGTAAAATGGTCCGTTAATGCCGCCTAGCAATATCAGCAGAAAACCAGGGATCGTGTAGGCATAGGTATAAGCATCAGCAGCAGGTCCCAAACCAAAAGCTGCCGCCACCATGAGTTGCCGCAATAAACCAACGACTTTACTAATTAAAGTTGCAGCGGCAACAATTCCTGCAATTCCTGCAATAGAACGAGATGGTTTTTGTTGTTGTGTCACGAAAATATTACTAACTACTAACCACTAACAAATTTCTAACGACATCCTAAACTATCTCGCGTAGAAACACCTGTAACTGAATTGATCCCATCAGCTTTGTCGCACATGAGTGCCACTTGATAACGGTCAATCAAAGCGTCCGTAAAATCAGCACCAGTAATTATGGCATCATAGAAGCGGCTACGTGTCAAAATTGCTTCTTGGAAAATCGCATTTTTCAGGTTTGCACCATCGAAAGTGACTTGATCAACCATAGCACCTGTCAGATTTGCCCCAGCCAGATTGGCTTTCAGTAAAACACCTTGGGAGAGGATAGCATTGCTCAAATTAGCTCCTTGAAAATTTGCCTCCCGCATTTGGGCAGCAACAAAAGTTGCACCCTCTAGATCAGCGTTAGAAAAGTCGCGATTTTCTAGATGTGTATTGCTATAGTTGATTGTTTTTACTTGGGCAAAAGCTGGCTTAGGATTGAGCATTATCCATAAAAAAGCAAGGCACAAAATTACTATCAAACCACAAAAACGAAGCAATATTTTTTTCATAACTTTGTCCTTTGTTAGGAGTCAGAAGTCAGAAGTCAGGAGTCAGAAGTCAGAATGAACTAATTCTTCTATGCTGACGGCTTTTAACTTCTGATTAATAGTAAACAAATTTATGCCTGTAGAAATTAAGAAACGAAGTCACGTTAATTGAACTAAATTCATTCATAGGGATCTCCTGACTTCTGACTCCTAGCTTCTGACTCCTGCTGTTGACTATTTCCAATCTTTGCCAATTCGGATTGTGAGGTCAGATTCGAGATCGCCAATCCCCCACACTAGGACTTGACCCAAGCCTAAGACTTTTTGCAGTTCTTGTCCTGCTTGAGGATTGCCTTTCTGCGCTATAATCCTAGTCTCACGTTGGGGATCAGTCGAAATCGGCACTGCGTAAACCTTGGTCAAGCCTTTCTGTTTAAGATAGTTCATAAGTTTTTGAGTTTTTTGGGGTTGACCAGAAGCATTTTGAATAGCAATTTTGAGGTCTTTGAGTGGTCGCACATCTGGCTTCAAACCTGCTACATTCACCCCTACATAATCATTTAACAGGCTCGGTTGCCCAGTTAGATTCAACCAATAGCTATTGGGGTCTTTGCTGAAACGGCTGAAAGTACCGGGCAAAATGGTCATTTGGAAATTATCTCGCTCCAAGTTTAAGCCAAAGTTGACCAACGCCATTGCCTCTTCTACCTTGAGATTGGTGTCAAAGTACTTGCGCATAGCGCGGGTTAAGAGAGGCAATTTCGGTATGACAGTGGGACTGTTGAGGCGATTGCGCAATCCGACCAAGAGTGCTTGCTGTCGCTGGACTCTTGGCAGATCCCCCAACCCTGGTTTGCGGAACCGAGCAAAGATCTCTGCTTGTTCACCGTTGAGAGTTTGCCAGCCCTTGACTAAATTAATCTGCTGTCCAGAGTTGTCTTTATATACTATTGGCTGGGCAATATAGACCTCTACCCCTCCCAACTCATCCACTAACTGGCGCAACCCACTGGTGGAGATACGGATGTAGCGATCAATTGGTGCATTGTTTAAGGTACGGCTGACCACCCGCGCCGCCAAAACTGGACCACCGTGGGGGTTAGCATCAGATACCTTATTTAATCCCTTCTCGGGAATTGCGGTCATTGTATCTTTGGGGATAGAAAGCACTCGGAGCGATTTGTCGCTTGGGTTGAGTCTTATCAGCAGCATGGTGTCACTTTTGCCAGAAAAACTTTCTGGTGAACCATCAACACTACCGGGGACTGGATCAATACCCAAAACTAAAATATTCATCGGTCGTGTTAGCTGATACTGGGAGATGTTACTCCATAAATCCCCTGGCAGTGGTGTTTTTTGCACATCTTTACCACTCATGCCTAAATCTTCCTCGCTTCGATCTATATCACTCCAAAGCGGAGTCCAAAGCGCCAAAGTTGATACCAGCAATCCTGATAAAGTGATCCCTACAAAAAACGTCAGTATCCAAAATAACCACCGAGGCATGGTCAATCCCAACCTGTCGTAAAGCTGGCTAGGAATGGAACCAGCAGACTCTATGATGTTATAGGAATCATTTGCTTCTTGTTCTAGTGTCACTCTTGCTTGCAATTGTACTTGTTGAGATGTTCCCTGATTTTCCTGGCGTTCTACTTGTTTAACCACAACTATCTCCCCACTCAACCACTCCCTAACCGTATGTTAAACCAACCTACAAATCTTGCTAGTGGCAAAGGTCACAGTACACTTGTAGTGTTCTTCAGTAAGTCTTTATGACACAATGACTAAATCCTTGTTCCCTGTAATCCTCGCGGGTGGTAAAGGTGAGCGTTTTTGGCCCTTAAGCCGCCAAAATCGACCCAAGCAATTTTTAACTCTTGATGGTGGTTCTAGAAGTCTCCTGCAAGCAACCGCTGACCGACTGCTCCCACTTACAGACGGGTGGGAAAACCTGTGGGTCATAACTTCTAGTCAAATAGCGCCCGGTGTTCGAGAACAACTCCCTGAACTGCCATCTCACAACTTACTTATCGAATCACAGGGAAGGGATACCGCCGCAGCAGTTGCTTGGACAAGCTTGGAAATAAAAAAGCGTTACGGAGAAGACGCCCTAATCGGCTTTTTCCCCGCTGACCACTGGATTGCCGACGAGAAGAGATTTGCACACACATTAAGTGCCGCTTCGGAACTGGCAGCAAACAAAGCTGCGATTGTCACACTGGGGATCAAGCCCACCTTTCCATCAACTGGCTATGGCTACATTGAACAGGGTGAAAAAATTGGTAGCTTTAGTGATTTGCCAGCTTACCGCGTTAACCGCTTTACTGAAAAGCCAGACCGTCAAACGGCAGAAAATTTTCTATCTACGGGACGGTTTAGCTGGAATAGCGGGATGTTCTTTTTTCGAGCAGGCGTTGTTCTCAAGGAACTGCACATCCATGCTCCGGAAATTATTGAACCTATAGAAAAACACGGTCCTGACATTTACCCCCAACTACCTAAAAAGAGTATAGACTACGCCTTAATGGAAAAGACGAGTCTAGCATATGTCTTACCAGTAGAATTTGGCTGGGATGATTTGGGAGATTGGAATGCGATCGAACGTTTACTGAAAAAAGAAGATCACCCCAATGTAGAACTGGCAACCCACGTGGGGCAAGACACACAGGGGGCAATTGTTTACGCTACCAATCCAGACGATGTAATTGTTACTATTGGGTTAGAGGATGTGGTGATAGTGCGTGATCGCAACGTCACACTCATCGCCAAAAAAGACCGTACCCAGGAAATTAAGCAGATCCTCAAAACTTTACAAAACGATCCCCGATTCACTCATCTACTATAAAAGCTAAACCTTAGGCAGAAGCAACAGACGTACTGCTTTCACTATAACCTGGATGTCTAAGAGATTGGGTAGTGGTTAGTGGTTAATCGCTAATTGCTAATCGCTAATAGTAAAAATTGACCCTTCGGGTGACGCTCGTTCCTCACTAACGCTGACGCCGGAGTACCGGAAGATCGCAACGCTTACGCTAACGCCAGTTGCCAGCTTCGGGAAACCCTCCTTCTCCAAAGGGGAGACGCTTCTCTTCTCCTGTCGGAGACGCTGCGCAAACGCGAACGCGAACAGCACGCTTTCTCACAATTAGCAATTAGCAATTAGCAACTAACAACCAACAACTAAAATGTTTATCACCCAAACTGTTCCCCGTCAACGAGATATCATTGAAGTCCTGCTCCGCAACGGCTGGGATTACATGCGACGGTTACTTACTGGAGGTAAAGCTGATGAACCCCAGCTACCTCCACCTGCCGTTTTGAAAAACATCTTGGTAGATTTGGGACCAGTCTACGTCAAACTCGGTCAGCTACTTTCTACCCGTCCTGATCTGCTGAGTTCCGCCTATATTGACGAACTATCAACGCTGCAAGACGAAGTCCCACCAGTTCCCTGGTCAGATATAGAAATACTTATTCGTCAACAACTCAAACGTCCTCTGGAAGAAACCTTCGCCACAATCAATCCTGTTCCAGTTGCAGCTGGCTCCATAGCCCAGACACACAAAGCCACACTTGCAGATGGTCGAGAAGCCGCTCTGAAGGTACAACGGCCGGGGATTGATCTCACTGTTGCCCAAGATATTGCCTTAATTCAAGGTATTGCCGATTTAGTGGCTCGTACCGAATTTGGGCAAACCTACGAAATCAAATCGACAGCCGAAGAATTTACCAAGGCGCTAGAAGCTGAGTTAGATTTTACACTGGAAGCAGGTTTCACAGACCAATTGCGACATAATTTATCCAGCAGTCGCTGGTATGATCCCACACAAATAGTCGTTGCTGAAATTTACTGGGATTTGACCACGCCAAAATTACTAGTGATGGAGTGGCTGGACGGAGTCCCCATACTGTCGGCGAAGTTTGACGGCAAAAATGGTAAAGACCCGGACGTTGAGCGCAAAGAGATTACCACACTGCTATTTCGAGTTTTCTTTCAACAACTATATATAGATGGCTTCTTTCACGCTGATCCCCATCCTGGAAATTTATTTTATCTCAAAGATGGTCGTATTGCTCTTTTAGACTGTGGCATGGTGGGACGACTTGATCCCCGCACCCAGCAAATATTGACAGAAATGTTGTTGGCAATTGTTGACCTAGATGCGCAACGGTGCGCTCAGTTAACTTTGCAGCTAGCAGATTCTACTGAACCGGTGATTTTATCTCGCTTGGAAAATGATTATGACCGGATGCTGCGAAAGTATCTCAACGTGGATTTGTCGGAAATTAATTTTAGTCAAGTCATTTATGAAATTTTGCAAGTCGCCCGCAATAATAAAATTCGGTTACCTAGCAACATGGGCTTGTATGCCAAAACCTTAGCTAACTTAGAGGGGTTGGCGCGTGGATTCAACCCAGGGCTTAACTTTATAGATGAAATGCAGCCATTGCTGACAGACTTGTTTCGCCGACAGTTGATTGGGGATAATCCTTTGCGATCGCTCCTTAGAACAGCGTTGGATATCAAAAGTCTGTCTTTACAATTTCCCCGGCAGATTGAACTGTTATTAGACCGAGTTACCTCAGAAACTTTACAGTGGAATATATCGGTGCGAGGTTTAGATGGCTTGCGCCGCACAACAGATGATGCAGCCAATAGGCTTTCTTTTAGCATCTTGGTTGGTTCGCTGATTATGGGCGCGGCAATTATCTCTAGCAACGCCCAGACGCCTGAACTGTCTTTTTTAAGCAATGTGTTATTTGCCGCCGCTAGTCTGTTGGGGCTGTGGTTGATTATTAGTATTTTACGTTCCGGTCACGTTTAAATTCAGATTTATGCCGATCATTGAGGCTCAAAACCTGAGCAAATTTTATCCTGTCGCTGTTAAAGAACCGGGCATAAAAGGGACAATCACCCACTTTTTCCGCCGCACCTACCGCGAAATCAAAGCAGTTGAGGATGTTTCTTTTGAAATCGCACCTGGTGAGGTGGTGGGGTTTTTGGGACCAAACGGCGCTGGCAAAACTACCACACTGAAAATGCTCACAGGACTGATTCATCCTTCTAGCGGTCAAGTCAGAGTAGCAGGACACGTTCCGTTTCGTCGCCAAGAAACGTTTTTGCATCATATTACCTTAGTCATGGGGCAAAAGCAGCAACTGCTTTGGGACTTACCAGCCCTAGATTCTCTGAAGATTAACGCTGCTGTCTACAACATCCCTGATCGCGAGTTCCGTCAGCGCGTGGGAGAATTAACCGAAATGCTGTCCCTGTCCAGTAAACTTACCCAACCAGTGCGGAAGCTGTCTTTGGGTGAGCGGATGAAGGCGGAACTTTTAGCAGCACTTTTACATCGTCCTCAGGTGCTGTTTCTGGATGAACCAACGTTGGGACTGGACGTTAATGCTCAAGTGGCGGTGCGCGATTTCTTGCGCGAGTACAATCAGCGGTATCAGGCAACAGTGCTGTTGACTAGCCATTATATGGCTGACATCACGGCTTTGTGTGAACGAGTGCTACTCATTCACCAAGGAAAGTTGATGTACGACGGAAGCTTGGATGGATTGCTGAAACGGTTTGCGCCTCACCGAGAAATTCATTTGGAGTTAGCCCAACCTTTATCAAAAGAGAAACTCATGTCTTACGGTGATCTGCAACGAGTCGATGGGCGAGCAGTGTGCTATATGGTGTCGCGAGAGGCGCTCACTCGCACCGTGTCACGAATTTTGGCTAATTTGGAGGTAATAGATTTAACAGTGACTGAGCCGTCTGTAGAAGAAGTCATTGGGCAGGTTTTTAAAGCAGGAATGGTTAATAG
>CAZZXJ010000260.1:0-8392 GCA_964657905.1 uncultured Stigonema sp. | reverse complement strand
TTTTATCCAAGCCAGCAGCAGCAGCAACTTCCTTTACGTAGCTGGCGATCGCGCTCAATGAGTCTAGGGTTCCAGGTAGAGTTAAAGGTTGCATAGCTAGTAAAAAGAATGCTTTTCTTGTGGGGTGGGCATCCTGCCCACCCCACAAGATTTTTCCTATACCTTTTCTAGCTGGGCTTCGTCATACTTATCCACCACAATGACACCTTGGGCGTATCCGGTCTTCTGGAGAGTGTCCAGCACCATTTCCTGAGCACCAACTACATAGATATCAACATCAGCACCCATCTTTTGCTTAGCGAAGATCAGTACCCGCAGACCGGCGCTAGCCATATATTCCAAGTCCTGCATCATCAGAACGAGATGTTTTGGATGGTTGGCTGCCGCTTTCTCTACCTCCGTCTTGAAAATTGGTGCAGAACTTGCATCCAATTCTCCAGACAAAGTGATTTTAGCAGTATCCTTGCTTGTTTCCAGTGTGGCGTTAAAAGCCATAATCTTTTGCCTCTTTAATCTAAAATTACTTGCCTACGAGAATAACTACCGAGCGCTCTCCTACGAGCAATCCGGACTGGTTCTCCAACTGCGGTTCTGTACCCGGGGCCCAGATGTCTACAGGTATGGCACCTGTATTGGCAAAGACGTGCCACTGCATTCTTGGTGGTAATCCTGGGATTTCAAACCAGTGGGCACAAGCGTGCATATTCATAGCCACATAGATGTAGTTGTCTACAACCGTCCCTGACTTCGCATGTTGACCGCAAAGCATAAAAGCGAGGGTGCGACTGGAGTCGGACCAGTCGGCATTCCATGCTTGAGTGCCGTGCCAGGTAATATCTGCATAGCCACTGCCAACATAGTCCACATTGCGGAAGTGGTTTTGATTTCTTAGCACTGGGTGGGCGTTGCGGAAAGCTATACAGTGTTTGAAAAACTGGAACAGGTCGTTATTGGACTGCAACAGCGTCCAGTCCAGCCAGTTCAGTTCGTTGTCGTGGCAGTAAGTGTTGTTGTTGCCTTGTTGCGATCGCCCTACCTCATCCCCCATGAGTACCATCGGCACTCCCTGGCTGACTATCAACATTGCCACAGCATTTTTAATTTGCCGCTTCCGCAAAGCGTTGATGCCCGGATCGTCCGTCCATCCTTCCGCCCCACAGTTCCAGCTGTCGTTATCGTTGCCACCGTCGTTGTTGTTTTCCCCGTTAGCCTCGTTATGCTTGTTGTTAAAAGAAACTAGGTCAGCGAGGGTAAAACCGTCGTGGCAGGTGATAAAATTAATTGATGTGGCAGGCACACGACCAGCCCACGCATAAAGGTCTGGCGAACCTTGCAGTCGCTGTGCCATATCCCCTACCCGTCCTGGTTCCCCTTTAAGGAATTTGCGAATGCCGTCGCGGTACTTGCCGTTCCATTCAGCCCACCGACCAAAGGCTGGGAAAGAACCAACTTGGTAGAGTCCGCCCGCATCCCAAGCTTCAGCAATTAGGTTGCATTTGGCTAATATCGGGTCAAATGCCAGGGATTCTAGCAATGGTGGGTTAGCCATCGGTGCCCCCCAAGCGTCGCGCCCCAAGATAGATGCCAGGTCAAAACGGAAACCGTCGATGTGATACTCAGATGCCCAGTAGCGCAGGCAATCGAGTACCATGTTGCGAACAATGGGGTTATTGCAGTTGAGGGTGTTACCAGTGCCACTGAAGTTAAAGTAATACCCTTCGGGGGTAAGCATGTAGTATGTCTGATTGTCAATGCCCCGAAAAGAAATAGTGGGACCTCGATGGTCGCCTTCAGCCGTGTGGTTGAAGACAACATCCAGAATCACCGCAATCCCATTTCTGTGCAGTTCTTTAATCAGGGTTTTGAGTTCATCGACCTGCATCCCAAATTTGCCAGTTGCTGCATAGCCTGCCTTGGGTGCAAAGAAGCCCACGGTACTGTAGCCCCAGTAATTCAGCAACATTTCCCCCGTTTGCGGGTTAGGGCGGCTGTTCTCGAACTCGTCGAATTCGTAAATGGGCATCAGTTCGATACAGTTGACACCCAACTCTTTGAGGTAGGGGATTTTTTCACGGATAGCAGCAAAAGTTCCTGGATACTTTACCCCTGAAGAAGGATGGCGGGTAAAGCTACGGACGTGCATCTCATAGATAATTTGATCTTCGGGGGGGATTTCCAAAGGACGGTCATTTTCCCAGTCAAAGTCGTCAAAGACAAGACGCGATCGATGCTGGTAGATGTTATTCCAATCAGGGGTTTCTCTCCAAATATCTCTACCGCCGATGACCTTGGCGTAGGGGTCCATGAGAATTTTATTGGAGTCAAACCGATGATGACCTTCGTCGTGGTTGACCGGACCATCCATGCGGTAGCCGTATTCGATGTTCTCGTAATCCAAGTCGAATACAATCATGCTAAAGACATTGCCAACCCGAAACTCATCTGGAAACGGAATTTCCACCATCGGTTCCGGGGAGTGCTTTTTGAACAGCACTAATGTGCAGGATTTGGCATGGCGTGAAAATATCGAGAAATTAACTCCTCCCGGCACTATAGTGGCTCCGAAAGGCAACGGACGACCGGGACGCAGCTTGAAGCCACGCTCGTTGCGCGTAGGATGGATGTCTATTCTTTCTAGAACCATTTTTGCCGTCCTGAGATTATGCAGTGGGTAGAACCATTTGCTTGACTTTGAGAGCTTCTAAACCTGACTCAAGCGTGTCGCGAATTGTAAAAAAGTCCAAGAATCCAGTAATGGACATAGTGTCCTTAATCTCTTCGACAAGCCCTACCAAAACAATTTCGCCGTTTTTACTGACTACCTGTCGGTACAGCGACAGCAGCATCCGCAAACCAGCACTGGACATGTATGGTACTTTGGTCATATCCAGTAGCAGCTTCGCCTGTGGTTGGGCTAGTTGCAAAACTTGATCTTGGACTAGAGGTGCAGTATTGGCATCCACATCACCTGTCATTTCGATTACGGTAACTTGTTGAAGGGTGTTAACGCTCAGGTGTTCTTGGACTGTCGCGGTCGTATTGGCGTCTACGGTAACAGCTGCTTTGACCTCTGTTACTTCTAGTGTTTTAATATTGATCTGCATATAACGCTCGTTCAATGTTCAAGCCCTCTTAGAGGCGTCATGGGCTAATAATTACGAATTACGAATTATGTGGGGACAATTTGAACTTTGACTTTCACTTGTTCTTTTGTATGCGGCAGTTTGACTGTCAGGGCGTCGGCATCAAAATTAGTATAAGGTTTTTCGTCGATCCAACAAGCACCAATCTTCACGCTTCCAGGGGGTAGAATATCTGGTTGCACTCGCAGGATATTATTTTTGAAGGCTCCTGGCTGAGGCTTGAAGTATAAGTCCATCGGCTGCTTGGCGATCAACAGGTTGGTGTAAACTGCTGAGAGGTAGCAGAGTTCAGTTGAGTGATAACCGCTCATTGAGTGGCTGCCTTTGAACCGCTCGTTACCCATGAGGAAGGGTAGTCCGTTTGCCAAGACGTTGAAGTAAATGCCACCGTCGTCATGGTCGAGGAAGTGGGCATTGTAGAAGGCTGCGGCTTCACGGGCATGACGCAGATATTCAGAATTCTGAGTGATACCGTTCAGGATCAGGTAGGCTAAAATTGCTTGTTCTTGCTGCCACCAAGCTTTGCGATCGTGCCAAACAAGGCGGTGTTGCTCTTCCCCTTCACCCAGGACGCGCTCCACAACATCATACCAGCCACCACGCTGTTGGTCGCTACCTACATTGGGCATAAGATGGGCAATTTTTTCCGCCAAAGCCACGTATTTATCTTTGGGTTTGAGGCTTTGCATCCGCATTAAGTTCCAGGCAATTTTCAGGTTATGCCCAACCACAGCGCGGTTTTGCTGCCAGCCCCAGCTTTGGTCTTTGCTCCAATCTTCATGGAACTTTTCTTGGACAAAGGGGCTGTTGTCGTAGTCTGGGAAGTATTTTTCAATTGTGTCAAAGGTGTACTCCAGCATATCGGCATATTTCTGTTCGCCGGTTGCTAGCCACAGGTTGATTAGGTAAGCTGGGGCGTGATCGCCAACGGAGTTCCAGTTCTTGCGGGCGCGGTTGTGACCGAGTGATTCAGCACGCGGGTCGAGGGTGATGGGGTCGATGTGGGAGAAATAGCCAGTGCCTTCTTTATCTAAGAAGAATTTGTCAAATAAATCGACGGTCATCTCGGCATCTTGAAGAATGCGCGGGTCGCCTGTAATCCGGTATGTTTGGATGGGTCCAGCTAAAGCATAAATTTGTTCGTATGCCGGGATAGCATCGTAGTCATCGCCAAACTCCGAGGTCAGGAGTTTTTGCTCTCGATTGCCTGTGACTTTAATGCCGTGATACCAGTAAATCAGGTTTTCTTCAGGGTCATAAAACCGCATGTGCTGGCGCAGGTATTCGGTGCCTTTTTCAGCGGCTTCTAGGAAGCGGTCTTCACCTGTCATCAAGTAGGCTGAGGCAAAACCATAAACTAAGCGGGAAATGGTGTCGGTTTCTTGGAGGTAATCATCTTCACGCTTTTTGACACCAGTCACCCTCAAAAAGGTACGGTATTGCTGATAATCGATTTGATTTTCAGGGTAGTTGAACTGCCAATAGAGGTAACTATCGGCAATTGAGCGCACTTGCTTGACCCACCAATTTGGCTCTTCATGCTGATATTTGCCTGGTTGCTCGCCCGGAAAGACAAAGGATTTGACTTCAAATTTGTATCCTTCTCCTTGAGGGTAGAAAACGCCATAGGCAAATACGTGCTGACCAGGGGTGAGCATCTCTGCAAGGCGTTGCGTACAGTCGTTGTAAGGTTCCTCTAAGTTTTGGGTAATCCGACCCCAAGTAGTAGGGGTCAGGTATGCTTGGAATTCCCGTCCGTGTGATGTCTTAATACCGAAAGAATTTTCCGAACGATTAAAGTATGTAACATATCCAGTAATCGTATCGGAAAATGAAAAACTCATGTGGTCCATAGAATTGTCTCCAAGCTAGAGTGTTGGACTTTAACGGATGAGATCTCTATTGATTGCGGAGTGTTGGTTCTAGAGGGTTGGGAACAATGTAGCTGTTTGCTAGATAGATGAGAAGCACTTTATTGCGTGTGCAACTGTTCTGATTCTCTCTTCTCATTCCCCTGGATCGGTTCAGTAAAATTACTGAACTTTGTGCCGAAAGCTACAATTACAAAATTTTTACAGTCAACCCATCGAAAAAAGAAGGAATTCTTCTTTCTGTAAAAGTTGAAATTTGGAAAGGGCACAACAAATGAGAGCGCTCCATAATTAGTTAGACGACATCAAGTCGTAACAACTAAAAAGTGAAGTTCAAAGTCGTGACTAACCGTTAACTTATTCCACAGACATATCTTGAATAGGAAGTACTTTCCTTAACGCTCTCTTCCTCTTCAACATTCTTAATCCAATAAACAATGGAACGCCTAATACTATTCCTTCAGAGGGGGAAAAATTCCAAGGAACACTGGCGGAACTAAAATTGGCGCTAAAATTAAAATAACCGCTCCCCTGAGTATACGTGCTAGTACTTCCATTACTGAAGAATAGATTTCCAACAACGGAAGAATTATTGGTAAATTTTACCATGTACTGACTATCTGCATAAGCATAATATTGACTGGTGACATCAGGTAACAACAAACCGCTGTTAAAAGAATACGTACCACTTACAGCAGCAGAAGAAACCCCTAATTTATTTGACCCAGAGTAAGAAGCGAGATTTGCCGGAGTGCCTGTGTATGCAGAACTAAATATATACAATAAGCCTGTCGAGTTTGAACCTAAAGAAAAACTATTTAATAACGCAGAACCATTGGATGGAGATGTACCAGAGCCAGCATTACCTTGTTGATTGGGTGTAAAAGATTGTCCAGGATATGTCGTAAAATTAGACATAGCATCATTCATCCCAGTTGTCCATGTCAAAGCGCTTGCTTTAGGGGTATTAGTAGCAATAATTCCGATAGTAGCCAAACCTAAAGCCAGACAAAAATGCTTTATTTTCATTATTCTAGTTCCGTGAAGTGAATATTGTTAGATGATTGAAAGTTTGTGACCTCTACTGATAAAAATGAAGTATCAGAAATTATAGGGTGCGTTGTGCCAAGGGCACAACGCACCTTGAATTATAGATGCGAATGATCGCAAGCCCCATTTTTATTTCTTTGACGGTGCGTTACCCTTCTCCTATCGGAGACGCTACGCGAATGGGATAACACACCCTTGTATCTCAGAGTTTAATCAAATGTTGAGCAGCTATTTCCTCAATCCTTGTCCTACTCTCTGAGAGCAATTCAATAATTTTTTTAGCAAACAGATGACAGTGAGCACCACTCCGTCCTGTGACTAAATCTCCATCTACAACCACATCTTCATCGGTATAAATAGCACCGTTTGTACCATAAGTAAGTACTAGGAAATTAGCGGAACGTTTACCGCCGCGCTAGGAGATCTCGTCTGCAAAAACGATTTTGCCGTCTGGCGATGAAAAAAGTTAAGCGGTGGTTGCGCGACATAGCGGGCGAGCATCTGCTCTGTTTTCTCCTCGGTGGATAACAGCGGAGGTGGGGCTTGAGCAGTTCGCATATCGAGGATATACGATTGCTGGGTTGTTAATACATAATCGATGCCGCGCCTCACGGCAGTTCCGACGGACTGGGGACTCTCCACAATCTCGCCATTTTGACCGCCGAAAGCCTTAGCAAGCGCCACGAAGTCGAGTTTTGGTTTCTCAAGTCGGAGATACTCGGGGTCGTCATTCTTTGGCTTCCAGCCATAGCCCGGTGCCGAGCTATATGCAGCTATGACCTGCTGTAGTCCGAGTTGGAGTGTGTGGTATTCGTGATTGTTTGTAATAATATAGAGTACGCCGAGTTGGCGGTGTGCTGCAGTCCACCAAGTCTGCGGGTAAAAGAGCGATGAGCCGTCGCCGACAACATTAACGACTAGGCGCGTCTCGATGTCCTGCCAACCACAGCTTTCGAGTTTAATCCCCAGTGAAGCAGGCATTGACCAGCCAAGTGACCCGCCAGCTACACAATAGTAGCTAATCGGTGCAGCCCCGTCAATGCCCAGCGGCAGAAGATACTGGAACGGTGCAGGATCGGAGACGGCTTCATGCACGTACACGAACTGCTTCTCCAGGCTACGCTCCTGAATCGCTTCGCGGAGTGCATCGGCAATGACGACAGCCCAAATTTCATCTTGTATCAGCGCCTGTTCCAGGTAATGCTGCCACTTGTCACGCCGCTCGGTGTCGAGTCGTCGCAGGTTGTCGTTGCGTTTTGCTACTTCGGCAGGTGGATTCTGACGAACAAGATTGTTGATCAGGGGGAGCGTCGCCTTGATGTCGCCAAAAATCGCTGCCTCGCCATAATAATTCTTGCCAATATCCCACGTGTTGTTCGTCAGGTAAATTTGCTGGACGGTGGAAGGAATCAGAGGTCCATTGGAATATTTGAAAACTGTGACTTGAGCTTGGACTCCAAAGCCGCAGAGAAACGCTACATCATGCTCCTTAAACACTGCCTGCATTTTTGCTTGGTCGCCTGGGAGTTCTCCTTGCCAGTGGAAGTCATCGTTCGGAAAATTCGCCACGCTACTGAAAGTCTGGAGGAGCACTGGCGCACCAAGGAATTCGGCAAGATCCTGTAGCTCCGACCACGCATCGGCATAGCCAACTGCGTCGCCAGCGATAATAATCGGATTTCTCGCTTGTGCAAGCAGCAATGCAGCCTGCTCGATCGCAGATGGATCGCCAGTGAAATGCGGCGATATCTTCGTGATTCCTTGGATGCGATCGTTGGCTCCAATGCTACGCATGGTAAACTCCCACGGGATAGAGACAAACACCGGACCATTCGGCGGTGCCATTGCCTCTTTGAAGGCACGCTGTAGGACGAGGGGAATCTCTGCGGGTGTACGTACTTCGTGCGCCCATTTTGTGTACTGCCGCGCCAGATCGACAAGGTTTGAAGCAAGGAGCGGCTCCTGTGTCACCAGCTCGTTTTGCTGCTGACAACAGAGGATTACCAGTGGCACGTGCGATCGCCATGCGTTAAAGAGATTGCCAATGCTATGAGCAATTCCGGGTGTGACATGGACAACGAGTACACCTGGTTTACCAGTCATACGTGCAGAACCCATCGCTGCACCAATGGCGATGTTCTCGTGCAGACATTCAATGTATTGGACATTGTTTTCTGGATACGAGGTGCCATCAATGATGGGGATTTCATTCGTGCCTGGTACGCCGAAGATGTAGTGAATGTCGAGTTCCCGTAGAACATCAAAAACGTAATCACGAGTCCAGCGTTGTGCTTCTTGTGTCATCTTAATTTATTGTCTTGTTAAGGT
>CAZZXJ010000259.1:0-8394 GCA_964657905.1 uncultured Stigonema sp. | reverse complement strand
CCGGAGTACCGGCTAACGCTTCGCTATCGCTAACGCAGTCCCCTACGGAGGGAAACCCTCCGTAGGGGCTGTCTCACCGTGCACGAGGGTGGCTCCCCTACATGTATTTCAAAAATCAAATAGGAATCCTGTATTGGCAAATCCTCATCTGGAAAAACCTATTTTTGGACTATTAACGAATAGTGCGAATTTCAAATTTATCAAATTAGTAAAAGGAACCAACCCCCAGTATGCTTTATCCCCAAAGAATACATTCGTCAGGAGTCAGAATGAGTGCATGAATTCTGTACGACTGGCGGATGAATAATGGGTTTAAGACCCCACCGTCTACACGGTGTCTACAATTGGGTGGGGTTTGAATCCCACTACATTTGATTCTGACGACTGACGTCACGACTTCTGACTCCTTCTTCAACTAAAATGTTTGACATTTTCACCCCTGAGAATGATTTATATAATGTTCTATGTGTGTTAAAAAGACTGGGTCTATTAATAAGTAAGTAACAACTGTTGCGAAGGGGTGTAATTTTGAAAATAGTTAAGTTTCTCTCTGATCTTCGCAGCTTAGATATTCAGGTTTGTATGGAGGGGGAAAGGTTGCGTTGTAACGCCCCTGAAGGAATCCTCACACCAGAACTGCGTGCAGAAATTCAAAAGCGCAAAGCAGAAATTATTGAATTTTTAAAAGCAGCTAATTATACTAACACCTACAGTTTTACACCCCTCGTACATATCTCGCGAACCGAAACCCTCCCCCTTTCCTTTGCTCAACAACGGTTATGGTTTCTTGACCAATTAGTACCCAATAATCCTTTCTATAATGTCCCGGCAGCATTACGTTTAACAGGTTTGCTCAACTTAACGGCGCTGGAACAAACTTTTAACGAAATTGTCCGGCGTCACGAAGCTTTACGTACCACTTTTGTCATAGTGGAAGGGCAACCAGTTCAGGTAATAGCACCCTCTTCAAAAGTATCTTTACCAGTGATTGATTTACGGCAACTGCCACAAGTTGAACGAGAAACTGAAGCACGACGACTCACTACCCAGGAAGCTCAACGTCCTTTCAATTTATCAACAGACCCAGTGCTGCGAGTCACACTGGTGCGATTGGATGACGCAGAACACATCCTGCTGCTGAATATGCACCACATTGTTTCCGACGGTTGGTCTATTGGGGTGCTGATTCGGGAAATAGCAGCACTCTACACAGCTTGTCTTGACTTTGCATGCAACGTCAAGACAACTTTGCCAGAACTACCTATCCAGTACGCCGACTTTGCATATTGGCAACGCCAGTGGCTGCAAGGGGAAGTGTTGGAAACTCAGTTAGCTTACTGGCAGCAAAAGTTGGACGGCATTTCCCTGCTAAATCTGCCTACTGACAGACAGCGACCAATAATTCCAACTTACCGGGGTGCAAGGCAACTTCTGCAACTACCAAAAAGCCTGAGTGAAGCCCTCTTAGCTCTTTCTCAGCAGGAAGAGGTGAGTTTGTTCATGACCCTGCTGGCAGCATTCCAAATCTTACTCTACCGCTACACACAGCAAGAAGATATTGCTGTGGGTTCACCTATTGCCAACCGCAACCGCAGTGAAATTGAAGGGTTAATTGGTTTTTTTGTCAATAGTTTAGTGCTGCGAACCGACCTATCAGGAAATCCAACTTTTCGGGAATTATTGAGTCGAGTGAAAGAGGTGGCTTTGGGAGCTTATGCTCACCAAGATTTGCCTTTTGAGAAGTTAGTAGAGGAACTGCATCCAGAGCGTAACTTGAATCAAAATCCCCTGTTTCAAGTAGTATTTGCTCTACAAAATGCACCTATGTCGGCGCTAGAACTACCTGGGTTAACGCTAAGTCCCCTGCAATTTGAGACGGAAACAACACGGTTTGATTTGGAGTTCCACCTGTGGGAGCGATCGCCTCAAAATGGGTTATGGGTAGATAGCTCAGCAGGAATTAGCGGTTTTGTCATTTACAGCACTGATTTATTTGATGACACCACTATTACCCGGATGTTGGGGCATTTGCAAACATTACTGGAGGGTATAGTTACAAATCCAGAACAACGAATTGTAAATTTACCAATTTTAAGTGAATCTGAGTTGCATCAGTTGTTAGTCGAATGGAACAATACCCAAGCAAATTATCCTCAAGATAAGTGTATCCATCAGTTATTTGAGAACATTGCAGAGCAGAGTCCTGATGCGATAGCGCTGGTAATGGGGGATAAGCAACTCAGCTACAAAGAGTTAAATATCCGCAGCAACCAACTTGCACATTACCTACAAAAATTAGGTGTTGGTGCGGAAGTTCTCGTAGGACTTTGTGTAGAGCGCTCTTTTGATCTGGTCATCGGCATGTTGGGCATCCTGAAAGCGGGGGGGACTTATGTCCCGTTAGATCCAATCTATCCGCCTGAGCGTTTAAACTTTATGCTTGAAGATGCTCAAATGCCTGTTTTATTAACTCAGCAGCAATGGATTGAACGTCTTGGAACACAGAAAGCACAAGTAATCTGTTTGGATAAAGATTGGCAGATTATTGCTCAACAAATTGAAGATAATCCTACCAGCAAAGTTACAGTAGATAACCTCGCTTATGTCATTTACACCTCTGGTTCAACTGGAAAGCCTAAAGGGGTGCAAATTGAACATAGGGGATTGTTAAATCTGGTTTTTTGGCATCAAAAAGCGTTTGCAGTCTCACCCCTAGATCGAGCAACGCAGATTGTAGGAATTGGCTTTGACGCTTGCAGTTGGGAAATTTGGCCTTATCTTAGTGCTAGAGCAAGTATCTATTTTCCAGATGATCAAATTAGGCTTTCGCCTGAGCAACTGCGAGATTGGCTAGTGTCAAAAGAGATCACAATTACCTTCTTACCAACACCTTTAGCAGAGAAACTCCTATCATTACCTTGGTCGAATAATACTGCTTTGCGAATATTACTCACAGGTGGGGATAAACTACATCAGTATCCTTTGACTGAGTATCCTTTCCAGATTGTGAATAATTACGGGCCAACTGAGAATACTGTTGTCACCACTTCCGGTCTTGTTCCTGTTAAAAATCAAGCCGATGTAGCACCTGCAATTGGTCGTCCCATTGCCAACACTCAAGTTTATGTGCTGGATCAACATTTACAACCTGTACCTATTGGTGTTGCTGGTGAATTGTATATTAGTGGTGATGGACTGGCGCGAGGATACCTGAAAACAGAAACCGGGTTTCTCGCAGGAAAACGCCTTTACAAAACAGGTGATTTAGTTCGTTATCACTTAGATGGCAACATCGAATTTTTAGGTCGCCTCGACGATCAGGTGAAAATTCGCGGCTACCGTATCGAGTTGGGAGAAATTGAAGCGGTGCTGAGTCAGCATCCAGCAGTGCTGCAAACAGTAGTAATAACTCGTGATGATACAGGCGAAAAGCATTTAGTAGCTTATGTAACTCTGAGTACTGAGTTCAGATTGAGTGAGCACTTAGCACTGATGCAAGATGAGCAGGTTTTGCAATGGCAGATGATCTACAACGAAAATTATCATCAACCTGCGGCTGATTCAGATCCAACATTCAATATTGTGGGCTGGAATAGTAGTTACACAAATCAGCCTATTCCAGCAGACCAGATACGCGAGTGGGTGAATAACCAAGTGGCGCAAATTCTGGCTTTGCAACCCAGCCAGGTACTAGAAATTGGGTGTGGAACAGGTTTATTACTGTTCAGAATTGCCCCTCACTGCACTAAATATTGTGGGACGGACTTTTCCCCTGCTTCACTTAACTACGTCCGACAGCAGTTGGTAACGCAAGAAATGCCGCAGGTAACGCTGCACGAAAAGGTAGCTATTGATTTTGAGGAAGTAAAAGCAGCAGCTTTTAATGCCGTAATTCTCAACTCAGTTGTGCAATATTTTCCTAGTATTGATTATCTGATTCGAGTATTAGAAGGTGCTGTACAGGCAACTGTCCCTGGTGGCTTTATCTTCATAGGAGATGTGCGTAGTCTGCCACTTTTGCAAGCTTTCCATGCGTCGGTGCAACTGTATCAAGCTGAACCTTCCCTCACCCGCTCCGAGTTGCAGCAACGGGTACAAATGCAAATTTTCCAAGAAACAGAGTTAGTCATTGACCCAGCTTTCTTCAGTGCATTAAAGCAGCGCTTTCCTCAGATTAGCCACGTACAAATTCAACTTATGCGGGGTCGCTATCATAATGAGTTGATTCAGTTTCGTTACAATGCGATTCTTTATATTGGCAGCGAAACAGATGGGAGTATCCCTTCTTACCAAGGGAGGTTGGGGGCATCAAAACGGCTGGACTGGCAAGAAAATAACTTAACAGTGTCAGCAGTGCGTCAGCTATTGATTGGCAATCAACCAGAAATGTTATGCATTACCAATGTGCCTAATGCACGAGTGATAGCAGCAGTTAAAACAGCACAATGGCTATCGGGCAGAGAAGATTTTAAAACTACTGGTCAGATGCGTAAAGCTTTGGAAGAACTCCAGGATTCAGGAGTAGATCCAGAAGATTTGTATGATCTGGTGAATCAACTACCCTACACTGTTGATATTAGCTGGTCTGATTCAAGTAGTGAAGGACGCTACGACGTGGTTTTTGTACACCAAGAAGTCATAGGTAAGAGAACTAATTTTCCATCTAGCACTCACTTGCGTTCTTGGCAATCTTATGCGAATAATCCCCTACAAGCTAAAGCAGCGCGTAAGCTATTGCCACAATTGCAGAGTTATTTAGCACAAAAACTGCCTGAGTACATGATACCATCAGCTTTTGTGGTACTAGAGTCCCTACCGCTCACGGCTCATGGTAAAGTGGATCGCCGTGCGTTACCTGCACCCGATCCAATTAAGCCGGAATTGGCAGAAGGTTATGCCGCGCCTCGGACTCCTGTTGAAGAAGTGCTAGTGAAAATTTTTGCTGAGGTTTTGGGACTTAAGCGGGTAGGTATTCATGATAATTTTTTTGAGTTAGGCGGTCATTCCTTACTAGCAACTCAGCTTGTCTCTAGAATGCGTGACGTTTTCAAGGTGGAGTTGCCTTTGCGTAGCGTATTTGAGACACCGACAATTGCAGAATTATCGTCATTGGTGGAGAGTTTTAAAGAAAGCAATAATCACAGTCGCGGCGATCACTCCGCTCCTACTTTAGTACCACTTTCGCGTGAGAGTCGCCGCATGAAGTTATCTTCTCTCAACAAAGAGAGTGAAGAGAAATAACGCACTACGGGTTCGATTCTTGTAGGGTGGGTCACATGCCATTGGTGTCAACTTAAGCCCTGGCGAATAGAATTCGCGGCTACACAAACAAAGTCCGCCGGCGCGGACTCATGCAAAGGTAACGTAGAAAGGGTACGACTCTCATCACCAAATACTTCCTTACAGCAATTTTCAGGTAATCAGACCACAGTCGTAGGGGCGAACGGCCGTTCGCCCCTACAAACGGTGTGGTTCATTTAGGTGAAAATTGCTGTAATATCATGTCCGCTTAATTACTTATAATAAAAGCACCCCACTCCTACCCCTCCCCGCATGCGGGGAGACAAAGCACAGCTTTGGCAGGGTGGGGTGAGATGTTCTGGGAATTATAAGTGATTTACCGGACATGATATAACCTGATTTCTAGTTAGAGTTCCCTAAATTGTATGATAGATAACATGATTAACTTTTGGGAACCGCAGCACAGGTTAATGGTTGCTGCACCAGATTCGGAGATTTATCTGCAAATATCTCGATTTTGCCATCAGCATTACGTCGCCAACCAGTAGCTTGCACAAGTACCTCTGGAGATTTGGGTATTTGCGCTTGTACTTGCTGTGTTGTGCGATATGCAGTCAGATCGCGGATGTCAGACCAAGTGCGTAGGCGTAGCCCGTCGTAGACATCGCTCCTTACCTCCTGCGTTGGATTTTGCGGTATTCCCCCCCGTCCCGTTGCCACAAAACTGCTGCCAGTATTATTAGAACAACCTGTGGCAATTTGCTGCGATGGGTCAGTGACATTCGCTGGTAATTCGACTAAGCCAGAATTGGGGTCAACGCCAAAATTATTAATATCTACCGTACCGTTGATGCCAAATTTAGAACTAGCGGTAATATCGTTTCCTGTTGTCAGTTGGTTGCGATATTGCAGACCGAAAATGCCTTGAGTGCTAATTTGAATATTACCGCCATTACCATTAACAGCATTGGTAATGATATCACTGTTTTCTAACCCAACAATAACGGGTGCGTTAATTGACAAGTTACCACCATTACCGTTGCCCGCAGCAGTGGCAGAAATAAGGCTATCGTGACGCAACAGCAGATCGGAAGACAAGTTTAATCTAATATCCCCCCCGTTGCCAGAGGCTGTTGAGGCGGTTATACTGCCTTTGTGGCCCAGGAAAATCGAGTGGGCGTTAACCTGCACATCCCCCGCGTTGCCGGGACCATCATTTTTGACGGTGACATAAGCTCCATCGGTGATGCGTAATGATGGGGTGTTAATGGTGAGGGCACCCGCGTTGCCGGTGAGAATGAGCGGACGACCAAAGGCAGCTTGAGTGACTGGGTCGATGATCTCGGCAGTGGAAATAATGCGGCTAGCGGTGATTGATCCGGTTGCCTGCCCCTGAATCTCGATGGATTCCGACGCATTCAGCGTGACGCTACCGCTGGCACCTGCGCTCAACGTAGTAGAACCAAGGAATCCCCCGTCTCGAATCACCAATCTAGAGGTGTTGACGAATAGACTATTGGCATTTCCGGCTCCGAAAGTCGCTGAAGACAGGGCACTGGGGGATAAGGTAATGGGATTGACACCCGCAATCTCGATCGAGTCTTGAGCATTGACTCGGAGGGTTCCAGTCTGGCCAGAACTTAAGCTGACAGAACCAATCGATCCATTATTTAGCATCCTGAGGCTGCCCGTAGAGACGGTCAAATTGCCTGCGTTGGCAGCGGTGAATGTTATAGTTGCGATTTGTGACTGCTCGACAGGATTGGCAGGGGCAAAGCCATCGACCTCAATTGCACCGAGGACATTCACCATTACATTACCACTGGGGGCTGGCGAAAACGTGCTAGCCCGGATTGTTCCGCCATTTTGGATGGATAGTTGGGCAGCGGAAATGTGAATATCCCCCGACTGACCCGTGCCTAAGTTGTCCATCTGGATGTAGCTGCCCGATCTGCCATCGGGTGTTGTTCCTGTGAGGTTAAGTGCCTCCCTGGCATAGACGGTAATGTTCCCAGAGGGTTGTGCCCCCAGATTTTGCAGCAGCACAGCAGAACCATCACTCAAGTTGATATTGCGTCCTTGAACCTGAATCGAGCCGTTGCTGCCACTAGCATCGATCAGGGATTGTTGCGCCAGATGAATATCGTTGAATTGGCGCACGGCAGAATAGTCCCCCATCCACCCCGCAGGCGTGAGATTGAGACTGACGAGTCCATCGCTGACACTGCCCACCTCCACATGACCGCCGCCATTAGTGCTAGCAATCCCCCCGGAGAAGTTAACCCCGCCGCCGATCAGTGCTAGGGTTTGTCCTGCCCCGACTTGTAGCCCACTGGGATTTTGGCTGCGATCAATGGGCGCAAACAAGGTGAGGGACGAACGATGTCCCGATCCTTGCACGGTAATCGCTCCTGGATTTTGCCCCATTTGCAACCCGATCGGCACACTCATTGTTAATAACGGCGGCGCACCGGAATTAGTTGCACTAAATTCCACCCCATCGGCAAACTTAATACTATTCGCCGTCGTCCCCACAAACGAACCACCAATATTTAACGAGGCATTTTGCCCAAAGACAATCCCCGCAGGATTCATTAAAAACAAGCTTACGGGATTATTACCGTTGAGAGTTTGAATTAACCCATCAATATTGGAAACATTCCCACCAGTAACTCGACTAAATATAGTTGTAATATTTGGCGTGTTAGTTAAATCAAAAGTCGCTGAACCGCCAGTAGGCACAGAGAAATTACTGAAACTATGAAATAAATTATTACCTTTATTTATCCCGTTAAGAATATTAAAATTATTCCCACTTTGGTTGATAAGAGTGTTAGCTGTACCATCAGATCTCACTTGAGCTTTAACCGATCGCATCATCCCTGGAGTGAATAACCCTGTTGTGAATATCAATAGAAAGGGTACGACTCTCATCACCAAAAACTTCCTTAACCCGATTTCTAGTTAGAATTCCCTAAATTGTATGATTGATAACATGATTAACTTTTGGGAACCGCAGCACAGGTTAATGTGATTTGAATCATAATTTGACCAAACGGTCACGAAATACTTCAAAGGCAGTTAGGACAAAATATGGGTTCTTGTCCAATTTTGGTGATCAACGCAGAAAAGGGTTTTAAGGCAGAAGGCAGG
>CAZZXJ010000258.1:0-8397 GCA_964657905.1 uncultured Stigonema sp. | reverse complement strand
GGTTAACCGCCTCTAGCACATAAATATCACAAACTTTTCGCTTCTCAGCATTACCAGCCTGACGCCAATAGTCAGCAGCTTTTTGCCATTGCTTTGTCTTCTCAAATAATTGAGCCGCTTGTTGCCAATCTTGCAATTCAACAAACACTTCAGCAGCTTCGCTAAACCTCCGTTCGAGTAAAAGTAGTTTAGCTAAAGTCTTGCGTTGTAGCTGAATTTCACCCGCCTTTTCAAAACACTCCATTGCCTGACGATAAAACCCAGCATCCCGATAATAGAAACCGCGATCGCGCCACATTTGCAGTGTTGGCTCAACCCGCTGCTCCCTGACTGATTCAGCATCGATCAATTGCACAAAACTCGCCAACTCTACCTGACTCCAAACTTCAGAGAGTTGAGTTTCCCATATATTCAAAATTCGACGAGCGCGGGTAACAGCAACATAGAGCAAACTCAATTCTAGCCGCAACTGTGGTATCTCAGTTTCCTTCAGTAGTTGCTTACCACCCAAAACCTTATTCCACAAGTTCTGGTTTTCTTTGAAAAACTCCACTAAGAAAACTGTGTCAAACTCTAACCCCTTAGCTTCCTCAATTGTAAAGACAAAGCTAGATTGAAACTCAACAGACAATCTTTTTTTATCAACTTCAGTCTTGACAAGAATGGCGTCATCTGGATTTAGTTGCTCTATAGTAGACTGTAGAGTTTCTAATGGTGCAGCAATTAACCGCGCACACTCACCATAACTACTAACAGGGAGTTCAGAACGACTAATAGGTTCTTTGAACAGGCGTGATCGCAGTTGAAGCAGTTGATTTGCTAAATTCACCAAACAGCCAACACTACGAAAGTTAAAGTTTAGGGTTTTTTGAACCACTTGACGCTGACTGTTAAAAAACCTGGTTTACTGTAGCTGAAAACACGATTATTTCAAATTCCCGTTCTTTTGTACCTTGGGTTCATAAAAGATAGCCTCGGGTTTGCCAGATATAGCTATCATGCTAGAAACAACAGCCATGTTGTCAGGATTCCTCAAATGGTGTGCATCATATTAGGAGTCAACTTATGCTACTGGAATTAAATCAATTAATCGTTTCCCCTGGTCATCAATTGTTGATTAAAAATGTCTCTTGGCAAATGTACAAACACATTTTAGAAGAGCTAGGAGAAAATCGCAGTTCTAGAGTATCTTATAGTCAAGGGATACTGGAAATCATGACACCCCTACCAGAACATGAAGCTGCCAAAGTCATCATTGGCGACTTGGTAAAAGCATTACTTGAAGAACTAGACATTGAGTTTTGGAGTTTGGGGTCTACTACTTTTGATAAAGAAAATATGACAGAAGGTGTAGAACCTGACGATTGTTTCTATATCCAAAATGAAGCTGCTGTCAGAGGTAAGAAGAGAATCAATTTAGAAACAGACCCTCCCCCAGATTTAGCGATTGAAATTGATATTACTTCCCGCACTCGCTTTCATAATTATGAAGCGTTGGGAGTGCCTGAACTATGGCGATGGAATGGACAGAAGCTAGAAATCAACGTGCTTCAAGATGGTAAATATGTTGAATCTAATACTAGTAGCATTTTCCCTAATTTACTAATTGCTGAGGTGATTCCAGAGTATTTGGCAAGGAGTAATTTTGGCAGAAATGCGACTATGAAAGCATTTAGGGCTTGGGTGAGGGATCGTCTTTGAGTGTTGCTAATTGTTAATTGCTCATTGTTTTTACCATTAGCCAGATATAATAATCGCCCACAGACTTACTCCTAAGCCGATTGCTGCCAAGTGTTGCGTCATTTGCGATCGCATGGGTTGACGAGCAATTTTTTGCGTTAACACTACTGTTAACAAAACTGAAAAAATTAGGGTAGCACCCTGCAAAAAGTCAATCACCGCTGGATGAGCTACTAATATAGGTAATTGCTCACCTGTAAGACCAAAAGTAGCAAAAGTCACAGGTAAAATCCGCCCTCCTTCACCCAAACCCAAACGCAGATAGTGAGCCAAATTACCACCCAACACTAATGGTAAGTAGCCATAGGCAAGCTCTACAAATGGTCGGGGCTTAAAGCGATTTTGAACCGCAGATGGACGCAGATGGACGCGGATATTAATCAATCGGTGAAAAACTTGCATCAAGGCGTATGCTGCAAATGGCACAGCAGCAGGAATAATCAAAGCTAGGAGTGATAATCCTAGGTGGGGCAAAAACTTTGTTAAATCCAGTTGTAATCCCAACCAAGATTGCAACTGGGGTAAATGATGGAGATACACTCCACCCAATAGTAAAAACAACAGTGCCACTTCGTACATATGAGGTACATGAGTTGTCCACAGTTCAATTCCAGGGGGACGTAAATTCAACTCCACGGAACGGTGGGGACAGGCTTTGAGACAAGTCATGCACAGCACGCAGTCTTTATTATCTTCCAACTGCGCTGGGTGAGAGTACAACGGACACCCTCCTGTTTCCATCCCTTCACCTTTTTGGGGTCCACCCTTATAACATTGATAAGTGGTGCAAGTTGCAGAACAGATGCCCTGTTGTGCCCGTAGTTCAGTCATCGACAATTTGGCAAATAAACCATTCATCCCGCCAATCGGGCAAAGATACCGACACCAAAACCGCCGCTCAAAAATAGCAGAGAAAATCATCGCCCCGGCGGTAATTAACAGCAGTAAACAAGCAGAGAGGTAGGCAGTATTTTCTAAGTTCCAGAGTTCCTCCCACAAGAAAATCAGCGTAAACAGCCCAAAGAGAAACCATCCACCCCATTTTTCAGCCTGTTGCCTAGGCCAGCGCTTAAGTTGTCGAGGAAACAGCCACAAAGACAGCTTTTGCGTTACTTCCCCGTAAATCATGAAGGGACAGACGGCACACCAGACGCGACCTAAAAAGGGAAATGCGAGCAGGTTGATTGGCCACCACCAAGCCCAAAATAGATTTAAAGCAAAGTTGCTAGAGCGAGTTTGCGGACCTACAAACAGCACCCCAACAGTAATGGCAAACGCAGTTAAAGTAAAGCCATAGTTAATCCGATCAGGCCACCAAGGACTACGCAGAAAACGCCGTAAACCTGGATAGGCATTCAAAAGATTAAGACGTAATCGCTTTTTCTTGGTTTGGGCTGGCCAGAAAATTTCTTCTGTGAGTTCTTTTTCCTCCCCTGCTTGCACAATCGCCCGTTCCACCAAATTTTGCAACTCTTTGAGGTTGCCAGGAAAATCATACGACTGCAAGCGGCGTAAAGCTTCTGGTGTAACTTTAGGTTTAGGAATACCTCTTGCCCGAGTGTAGAGACTAATGTAGTATTCCACCTGCGCTTTGATATCAGTTTTTCGCACCCGTAGCGGTGGCACTTTGATGATTTGACCAACCGCACGCTCTACTTTCGGCTGAGTCTTTTCCGCAACTATCAATATCCTTGCTCTACTGACATAAGGTTCGGCAGTTGGTTCTCCCGGACGACTTACGGGATTATACGTATTATTTTGTATTAAATTAGTCAAAAGTGGCAACAAATCTGGGGGTGTTTCTTGGATGTTGTTAAGTACTAGAGTGCCTTCCCCCAACCATTCCAACAATCCTGGTTTACCTCCAGCACGACCAAACAAATCTGCACCACTAGTCTGAAGAATACCACAATCAACTTTAATAATTGGTTCTCGCCGCTTTGTTGAACCAAAGTGGATCAGGGCAGCTATGTTGTCTTTTTCTAATCCTGGTTCCCCAAAAATCATTACTGACTGGCGTTCTGTCGCAGCTTTTCTAATTTCCTCTCGCAGACGCACTGCATAGCGACTTGTCCCCACGATTCCGCGTTGCGCTTTTGTGACTAAATAGGGTCGCAAGGCTATGGAACGTTCTTGTTCATAGGTGAGGGCAGATGTTAGTTGCGCCAATTCTTGAGCCATTTGGCGGGAAACAGCCTGATTAATTTCAGGGTATTGGGTGGCGATTTCCCGAAATTTAGCAGCAGGCACAACCCATAAGTGGCATTCTGTTACAGTAGTAATTGTGCGCATAGCCAACTCATCCAACAGTAGTTCTTGTAGGTGAATGACTGCTCCGGGGAGGAACCCAAGCGCTAAGGCGGGGTTTGTTTGATTGCTACTGTTGCTTTCGAGCTTACCTTCTAGGAGAATGTACAGTGCTTCTGGAGGCGTGCCTTCAGTAACTAGATGGTGGTTTGCTGAGACCACTTGTTGTTCAATAACTTGAGCGATCGCACTCAAGGGCGCAGGCAACAAAATTCCTAAGGCTGTGCGTTCTTGTAGCCATATGACTATTTCTGGAGATGTCATGGTGGGTTCTCCGCTCAGGCTGCTATCTAAAAGGAATTATCCCTGAAAGCGATATCAAAATAGCATGTCGGTACATCTTTCGTATCTTCTTTAGACATTGAAGTTGTTACCGGATAGCATGTATTATATATTACAAAAAAATGCAATTATTTAGGAAAAAGCAAATAAATCTCACGCACTCGTAGCAAAAGCCCTAAAAAAACGTTTGCGTCTTTGCTACGAGTGCGTGACTTTTTCATACCCTATATCAGCAACGCCCGATATTTAAACTGCTTTTGATTGCTTTTTAATCATCAATAAGGCAACGATCGCACTCGCTAAAGCCAGCCCAACACCAATAAACATCACCAAGCGAAAGCTATCTACAAATGCCAGGGCGATGGCGTCTTTTAACTTTGTACTTACAAGGGCACTCACATTGGTAGGAACTTCCGCACCCGCCAGCTTAATGCGTTGGTTATCCAGCAGTTTTTGGACTTCGGGTGATATTGCAAGCGCCGTCATCCGCTGATTGAGACTGCGATTGAAAACATTGAAGACAAAGATATTCAGGACTGCGATTCCTAGTAAGCCAGCAGTGCGAGCAACAGCGTTGTTAATTCCGCTCGCAATCCCAGCTTGGCGCTGCTTTACCGCACCCATTACCGTTGTTGTCAAAGGGGCAACACTGATTGCCATACCCAAACCCAGTACTGCGATCGCCGGAAAAAACGTTGTCCAGTAACTCCCACCAACTCCAGGCACAGCAAAGGCGGCGAACCCAAAGGCAGCGATTACCGGACCAATTGTTAAAGGTAACTTTGGGCCATAGCGACTCACCAATCCCCCAGACCAGCGAGAAAGCAGGAACATAATTAAGATAAACGGTAGGAATACCCCACCAGCAGATGTAGTCGAGTAGCCCTGCACTTGAATGAGATTGAACGGGAGAAAGTAAAACACCCCACCCAAAGCCGAGTAAAGGAGCAGTGTGAGCAAATTTGCGCCACTAAAGGTACGTGATTTAAATAATGATATTGGCATCATTGGGGCGCGGTTATTTGCTTCGACAAAAATAAACGCACTTAAGATGAGTAAGCCAACTGCTACGCAGCTTATAACTAAGGGATGAAACAATCCCAAGTGAGACGATTCGATCAGCCCGTACACGAGCACCCCCAAACCGAGAGTCACCAAGGCTGCTCCCCACCAGTCAAGTTTTGCAGATTCTGGATTGCGGCTTTCTGGCACGTGCCAAAATAAAATAGCTAGTACGATCCCAGCGAGGGGTAAATTGAGAAAAAAGATCCAACGCCAAGAGATATTTTCCACTAACCAACCACCAACAACCGGACCGAGTGCCGAGGTAATGCCTGTGAAACCTGACCAAGTACCAATCGCTTGTCCACGTTGTTCTTCGCTAAACGAGGCGCTAATAATTGCTAAACTTCCTGGAACTAGCAATGCACCGCCAATGCCCTGAACTGCCCTAGCAATGATTAGCTGATTTACGTTTGGCGACAGACCGCACCACACCGAGGCTAAGGTGAAGAGGGCAACACCGCCAGCAAAGATGTTTCTGCGTCCGAAGCGATCGCCCAATGACCCACCTACCAAGATTAATGCTGCAAGAAACAGTGCATAGGACTCAACAATCCACTGTATGTCGGTAGAGGTTGCTTTTAACTCTGATTGCAATACCGGAAGTGCCACATTGACGACCGTACCATCAATCATCGCCATGCTCGAGCCCAGGATAGTTGCCGCTAGCACCCACCGTCCAACATTTCTAGAGCAAGGGGCAGTGCATGGTGCCGAGCGAATCACTCCTTCATCGCACGGCTGTTTGACGATATTAGCCATCTTAAGTTTTGAAGAATACTATTCTCAAATTCTACCGAAGGCTAGTACCGCTGCGCGTTCGTCAAAAGTCACTCATTCAAAAGTCAAAAGCTTTATATATCAATGATTGTGCCTGTTTGAAATGGTTGCTTTATTTACGCCGCTCTGCACTAGTATGTTACTCTTGAACCATATATTGTTCAATTTGTCAATAGTATAGTTACTGCTGATGACATTCTGGAATTTTTATGAGTCTGTCTGATCTTCCTAATCTCTGGATACCTTTGGCGCTTTTAGGATTAATTATTATTGCTGCTGTGTTTTTCAGTCGTAGTAGTTGATGGGTCAATAGGGCATAGGGCATAGGGAACAGAACACTCGCCTGTTTGTCAATTGCTGATTTTTGGCGCAGATGATGGGGCATTGCTCCGCATCGCACTTTGGTATTAGGAATTCGCAAAGGAAAATTCCATGCCCCATGCCCCATGCCCAATCACTAATGATTCATAACTAATTACTAATTTCTCCGGCTGGAAGGTACAATAAATGCCGATTGTCTTCTAGAATGTGAAAAATTTATGATTTCCAGTAACGACTTTCGACCTGGTGTTTCGATTGTATTAGATGGGTCTGTATGGCGAGTAGTGGAATTCCTCCACGTCAAGCCCGGTAAAGGCTCCGCCTTTGTACGGACAAAACTAAAAAATGCTCAGAACGGGAACGTAGTGGAAAGAACGTTCCGGGCTGGGGAAACAGTGCCGCAAGCCAATCTAGAAAAAAGTACGATGCAGCATACCTATAAAGAAGGCGAAGAGTACGTCTTTATGGATATGGAAACTTACGAAGAAGGCAGATTGAGCGCTGCTCAGATTGGCGATCGCGTCAAGTACCTTAAAGAAGGTATGGAAGTCAACGTTGTCCGGTGGGACGACCAAGTCATAGACGTGGAATTGGCTAACACTGTGACCTTGCAAGTGGTGCAAACAGATCCAGGCGTAAAAGGTGACACTGCTACAGGTGGTACGAAGCCTGCAATTGTGGAAACTGGGGCAACAGTCATGGTTCCTTTGTTTATTTCCCAAGGAGAACGCATCCGCATCGACACCCGTAATGATACGTACCAAGGCAGGGAGTAACTTTGTTATCATCAGGCGCGGATAAATCCTAATTCCTATCCCTAAGAGGGATTTATCTCTCTGGCGGGGTGTCAATTCTCTTTAAGCTTAAGTCTATTTACTACCTGATTGCATGAGGAAATAAAAGCTGTGCCATTGGACTTTAATGAAATCCGCCAACTGCTTGTAACTATTGCACAAACAGATATTACAGAAGTAACGCTCAAAAGTGACGACTTTGAACTAACTGTACGCAAAGCTTTAAACGTCAGCAATCAGATATTGCCAGGGCAAGCAGGATTGAGCATTGTAGGTGGTTCGACACCTATTTCACCCCCTGCACCCCTGGTGATACCACCTCCAGCGACGGAAACCCCAACTCGTGGCTGGGATCATCCTGTGGTTGGGAGTGTGCCATCACCAGTCACCACTCCCCCAACGCTTGAAAAGAGACTGATTGATGTACCTTCCCCAATGGTGGGAACGTTTTATCGCTCACCAGCACCAGGCGAACCGCCATTTGTGGAAGTGGGCGATCGCGTCCGTAAGGGTCAAACCGTCTGTATCATCGAAGCCATGAAGCTGATGAATGAAATCGAAGCCGACGAAGTATCCGGACAAGTCATGGAAATTCTCGTACAAAATGGCGAACCCGTAGAATATGGTCAACCTTTAATGCGCATAAACCCTGATTAAGTATTAATCTATATATCGAATGTGTCATTGTTAAAACTTTAGTTCCTTTCTTGCGGGTCAATCCGGATGAAACAAACGTTGCCTGTACCGTCAGAAGTTGTGCAACAAATAGCTGAATACTTCAGCTTGTTAAGTGAACCTATGCGTCTGCGTCTGTTGCATCTACTGAGGGATGAAGAAAAATGTGTGCAAGAGTTGGTAGAGGCAACTCAAACTTCTCAGGCAAATGTGTCAAAGCACCTCAAGGTAATGTGGCAAGCGGGAATTCTCAGCCGCCGCAGCGAAGGCACTTGCGCCTACTATCGAGTAGAAGATGAAATGATTTTTGATTTGTGCAATCGGGTGTGCGATCGCCTTGCCAACAGATTGGAACAGCAAGCGCGTAACTTTCGGGTTCTGAATGGCAAGTCGTAAGTAGTCGGTCATTTGTCATTTGTCATTAGTCCTTTGTCAT
>CAZZXJ010000257.1:4342-8402 GCA_964657905.1 uncultured Stigonema sp. | reverse complement strand
TGGAAAACCTTGCGCTCTCTTAATTATGAAAATACTATAAAAATATTTCCCGAACAAGTCATGTTCTTTCTGGAGAATGTTGTATGAAGGCAAAATTCTAGCTCAGACAAAAACCTGGATAGGCACGGGGACTTTTAGAGAAGAGTTCTTTTGTTCGTCTCAAGCTGCCAGAGCAAATTTCAGTACAGGCAAATCCTGTCTGTGGTTTCTGAATTAACCTTAATGATCGCAAGCCTGATTAAAGTGTGTGAGGAAGTCAATGTTAGAGAGAAAATCTGATGAACAATCCCCATTCCAGCCAAATACTGCTCAGCTTGAGACAAAAAAGCAACAATCGCCATTACACAGACGTTGGCTAATACTTGGGTTGGCATTGGGTGGAGCGGCGGCGCTGTGTGCAACATTGGGTGCACTGCTCGCAGTATCTCTTTCAAGTAGACCCCTACAACAACAATCAGCCGGATCTCACTTGCCTAACAGTCCCCAAAACCTGACTGATATTCTCCCCGCCACCCTGACTCACCCTGTGAATCTTTTGATTTTGGGCATTGACAACGATGACAACTTCGATCATCCGCACTTAAGTACCAACGCTACTTCGAGTGACGCCCTCGCAAGTAATACTAACACCATGCTGCTGGTACGCTTTAAGCCAGATAACCGTCAAATCAATGTCCTCTCCATTCCCCGAGATACCCTAGTGCGGTTACCAGGAGTCGGGGTCGCGAAAATCGATAGTGCCAACTGGCGGGGTGGGGTAACATTTGCGGCGACTACTGTCAGCCGTCAGCTCGAAAACGTTCCCATTGACCGCTACATCAGACTCAGCAGAAATGGATTTATTCATCTGGTCGATGCCTTAGGTGGTATAGAAGTGAACGTTCCCAAGCAGATGGACTATGTAGATAACGCCCAACACTTAAATATTCACTTTATGCCAGGTCGGCAAAAGCTGAATGGTAAGCACATGGAAGAGTATGTCCGCTTTCGCCATGACAAGTTAGGAGATATTGGGCGAGTCCAGCGCCAACAAGAAGTCCTCAAGGCTATTCAGCGCACCCTGCTCGAACCTGACACCATCGCTAAATTGCCGACTATTCTGCACATCGCCCAGGAAAACATTGACACTGACTTGTCGTTAGAAGAAATGCTGGCAGTAGCTCATGCGACATTAACCAATGACCGAGAGCAGAACAACTTTCTCATGCTGCCCGGTCGATACAGCCGTCGTGATGAGTATCCCCGCAGCTACTGGATTGAAAATCCGCAAGCGGCCGCGCCCATGCTGACTCGTTACTTTGATGTCAATACTAACTCTGGTACACAAAAGGTAGCTGCGTCTGTCTCACCAAGTCAACTGAAAGTTGCCGTTGCCAATGCCACAGGTCAACCAGGCGTTGGGGAGCGTGCAATTGCAATTCTTCGGAAACAGGGGTTCAGTAATGCTCATCTGACTGACCATGAGATTGATCTGAGTGCTGACTCTGCCAGTAAAACTCATATTATTGCTCAACACGGCAATCCAGAAGATGCTAGTGCCGTGTATAGAGCGCTGGGTATGGGGCACGTGCAGGTAACGGCAACCGGTGACATCTGGTCGGATGTCACTATTGTGGTAGGAGCCGATTTCCCCACACAAGTTAGTCAGTAGGGGGCAGGGCTTTGAAACTCAGGACGAGGGATTTTTTTGACCCGCATCATCAGACATCGTTATTCTCTAACAAGTTAAGAGTAGCATTAAGGACAACCTGCGCTGCGCCTGTTAAGAAGGAGCGGTCAATAGTCCCAGGTACATCACTGGGTTGGTGGTAGTGAGGAGTACGTAGATTTGCGGTATCTGTCACCAGCACTGCACCCACTCCTTGATACCAAAATGGGGCATGGTCGCTACGTAAGACGTCGGGTGTTAGCAGACCTTTGAGGGGTATTGGTAGCGTTAGCACAAGTGGTAGCTTTGCCCTCTCCTGACTATTGTGAAAAGCACTTAGCAGTGGTAAGTGTTCTGCATCGCCAACGACTGCCAAAAAGTCCCCCTTGTCGCTGGGTGGGGTGACGGGCAAACCTACTGGGTATTTCTGACAGCCAGCAGTGTGACAAGTAAAACCTACCATATCGATAACAATTACGCCATGCAAATTTTGCAAATGCGCTTTATTTGTCACAAAAGCCTTACTACCTAAAAGTCCCGCTTCCTCCCTGTCAAAAAATACCAACTGTAAAGTTCTCGGAGTGGGATGCGATCGCAGAAGTCGCGCAATTTCTAGAAGCACAGCAACACCACTGGCGTTGTCATCGGCACCAGGTGAAATAAAAACTGTATCGTAATGGGCTGCTACAAGAATTGCTCCCGCTTCTTTATTAGTACCCTCTCTCTCGGCAAGGATGTTAACACCGTCGGTGAACTTTTCCTGCTTGGTTTTCCAGCCTAATTTTTCTAGTTCATTTGTAATGTAACTGCGGGTACGCGATCGCTCAGCAGGGGTGTAGCGTGTAAAATATAACCTTTGAATATGGGCGAACAGCTTGGTAGCAGAAACTTGTGAGGTGCTGACGAGTTGCTTGGACTCGGCTGGTGCTTGGGGTTTTGCTACTCGAATTGTTTCAACGACCAGAGGCGATCGCTGCGGCACAAACCCGCTACAACTCACCACAGCGACTGTCGTAAGCACCAACAGCATCAACCAAATCCATTTTTTCATCTGCTTGATCCGATCCGTGCTTCTCTGACCTAGGATAGCGTTTTCACCAAGTTTGACACCGTGTCTTTTGACATTCGCAAAGACTTCCTCTATATTTCCCGATGAAATACACAAAGCTAGCGTCTTTAATTTTTAATTTTTAATTGCTAATGCTAGACCTATTACTCATCATGACCCTGGGTTTTCTAGGAAGTTTTGGTCACTGCATGGGGATGTGTGGTCCCTTAGCTGTGGCATTTTCCTTGTCTGATCAGCAAGAAAATTCCCATTGGCAACAGCAATTACATTTCCACATCCTACTTAACCTAGGGCGGATATTAAGCTATGCCTTGGTCGGTGCTGGTATTGGGGCGCTGGGTTCGGTGTTGGTTGCAAGCGGACAAATGGCAGGAATTGGCAGTGAATTACGCCATTGGATGGCAATTATCACTGGTGTGATGTTGATTTGGTTTGGATTAGGACAAATCAAACCTAACTTTCTGCCCCGTATTCCAGTGTTACATCCCCTATTACAGGGTAGCTTACACGATCGCCTAAGTGCGGGAATGGTCAAGCTGTCCCTCCAACCCAGATGGTGGACGCCCGCCCTTTTGGGGATGACTTGGGGTCTAATGCCTTGTGGTTTTCTGTATGCTGCCCAAATTAAAGCTGCTGAAACTGGCAATTTGTGGAGGGGTGCAGCCACAATGCTGGCTTTTGGCTTGGGAACACTACCCACTATGCTAGGTGTAGGTGTCTCCACTTCCCTTGTCAGTAAAGACAGGCGCAGTCAATTGTTTCGGTTAGGTGGTTGGGTAACTCTCACCATTGGTGTGTTAACTCTGCTGCGGACTGGCGACACAATGGTAGATTATACCGGACACGCTGCGTTGATATGTTTGGTCTTGGCGCTCATTGCTCGTCCCATAAGCAGGTTGTGGGCGACACCTCTGCGTTACCGTCGGGCGTTGGGAGTAGGTGCTTTTGTACTGTCTCTAGCTCACACTGCTCACATGATGGAACACTCTCTAGAGTGGAATTTTGCGGCTTTTTCTTTCTTGCCACCAGAGTATCAGTTGGGTCTGGCTGCGGGTGCTGTAGCACTAGGGTTGCTGACCCCGGCAGCCCTCACCAGTTTTGACTCTTTGCAGAAGTCTTTGGGTAATTGGCGACAGATTCATCTATTAAGCGTGCCAGCTTTACTCTTAGCTGCCATTCATACAGTGCTCATTGGAGATCATTACCTGGGTTCTTTGCAATTTACCTGGGAGAATAAATTAGCAACATTGCTATTGGGAGTTGTGACGCTTTTAGTGTTGCTGCTGCGTTGGCTTTTAAAGAAGTAGGGAGTGGGGAGTAGGGAATTAAAAATTAAAAATTAA
>CAZZXJ010000257.1:0-4332 GCA_964657905.1 uncultured Stigonema sp. | reverse complement strand
AATAGAAATTCTTCATTTTTAATTTTTAATTTTGCATTTTTAATTATTTCCCACTCCCCATCATTTACTTATGTCGCTGTTGATGCCACTGCCAAGCATGAGCGATAATATCTTTGAGTGATGAGTACTGGGGTTGCCAGCCTAGGATAGTTCTTGCTTTGTCGCTACTACCAATCAGAAATGGTGGATCGCCAGGACGGCGATCGCACTCCAATACTTTAATATCCCGCGATGTTACAACAGAGGCGGTTTCGATCACGTCTCTAACGGAGAAGCCATTGCCATTTCCTAAATTAAAAACTTCACTCTCGCCGCCTTTTAATAGATATTCCAAGCCCAAAATATGGGCGTCTGCCAAATCGCTAACGTGAATATAATCTCGAATACAAGTACCATCAGGGGTGGGGTAATCAGTGCCAAAAATGGAGATAGAGTCGCGCTGACCTAAAGCTGTCAGCAGCACCAAGGGAATTAAATGGGTTTCTGGATTATGGTCTTCGCCAAGCTGACCATTTGGATCAGCACCAGCAGCGTTGAAGTAACGGAAACGCACTGATTTGAAATCGTATGCCAAACTGAAGTCAGAGAGAATCCGCTCTACCATTAGCTTAGTAGCGCCATAGGGATTGATCGGATTTTGGGGATGGTCTTCTGTAATGGGCACAACGGACGGTACTCCATAGGTGGCGCAAGTGGAGGAAAATACAAATTTTTTGATGGACGCCGCCAGCATTGCTTCTAACAGAGTCAGGGTGCCGACAACATTGTTGCGATAGTATTTAGCAGGGTCGGTGACCGATTCTCCCACGTATGCGTAAGCAGAAAAGTGCATAACTGCTGCAATATTGTGAGTCTTAAATAGCTGATCTAACAGGGCGCGATCGCCTGTGTCTCCGACTACAAGTTCTACCTGTAAAACTTTTTCTACCAAGTCGCGATGCCCGTAGACTAGATTATCTAGTATGACTACGTCATAACCCACCCGCTTAAGAGCAAGCACCGCATGAGAGCCAATATATCCAGCTCCTCCGGTCACCAAAATGGAAGGCTTTTCAGGCGACATAGTTTTTCCTTCTGATTTGAGCACTACTCAATTAATTTACCTACACTAGGTTACTGATCTGGAAAATTACAAATAATAGACGCAATTGAAAGAATTTGCTCTAAAATCACTACGATGGTGGTCTTCATGTGTAGGGGAGCCACCCCCGTGTTCTGGTTTCTACTAGTTGAGGGGAGTGGCGTTGTGAGGTATTGAAGTCTGGTAATAGTGCGATTACAATTTGACAGTACAATAACCCCACAGCCCAAAACTTGTAGGCTAACCGCACAAGAAGATTTAGAGAGTTAATCTATGACATTTGTACTGCTAAGCCGGGTACTACTGTGGCTGCTTCTTGGCGCTATCATAGTCTCCTTGTTCCAGAGATTCCCTTCAGGAACTTTTCTAGGGCGATTGCTCTTAATAGTTCTGATAATTATCGTAGTCCTAACGTTTCTCAACCCTAGTGAACCTGTTGTCTCCTCGTTATGGAGGGTGCTGTCGTTTCCCCTCAGACCACTGGGAGCAGCGATTTTGATGTTAATTTTTGCTGCCCAAAGGATCAAGGCTGGAGGTATAGAAAAACCTGGAGGATACTTGGTTGGTTGGGCGCTGACGATTTTACTGTTGGCAAGTACACCAGCTTTCGGCTATTTACTGACTCGCACACCTGTAGCAGCAGCACCTCCATCTGAGGTGCTTGTGGCATGGAGGCAAGATACTACACCGAATGTATCAGATATGGTGGGTGATAGTATACTGTCCTCCAGAGAAATGGTTCAAGCAACCATAGGATTTAACTCGCTTGATGCGAGAGTCATGCCCTATCTGTTGCAAACTCCTAATCCTAGGGACATTCCTAGAAGAGGGTTGCGACTGGAAGACTTTGTGCCCAATGCCGCAACGCTGTCACTAACAACCCAAGTGTGGGACAGTTATCTCAACCGGATTTACCTTTTCTTGCGTAGTGGTCGGTGAAATATCTCAGCAAAACAGGGCTGAGTAGGGGCGAACAGTCCTTTGCCCCTAGTGAGTGCTGAGTAGAAAATTTACAACAAGCTCCTTAGGTGTGAATTCCGGACGGACACTTGGCTACACATATAAACCGCTCTTGCAAGTGTCCTCCACATCTTAATAAAATGTGCCAGATTTTCGTTTAAATGAGCTTTTTTATAGTTGGATTCAATACGTTTTGTTAAAAATACTCTATAATTGTAGTAAAACCTATTAATTTAACACTTACCCATAAAATCCCATATATTTACTTTTCTAGGTTCAGTATATTAACTAGCATTTTGGACTAATTCAATGTATTAATTATATTACGGATTGGTCAGAAGCTTATACCCTGTCCCTGATTCACCCCACACGCTTGTACTTCATGCCTAAAGGCATTCGTTTTACAGTGTGGGGCTTCTCGCGGTTGAATGCTAAATTGAATCAAAAAGTAGCTCAATTGCTGCAATGGCAAAATCACGACGGCTTACTAAACTCGGTAGTTACTTACGCCCCCATTGGCGAGAAGCCACATTAGGCATTATCGCTTTGTTTATTGTTAATGGGCTGGGTGCTTACATACCCTTGTTGATTCGCGGTTGCGTTAACCAACTCTCAGCAAACTTCAGTTTAAACCAAGTGATACATAATGTAGCCATCATCTTCTCACTCAGCTGTGCGATGTGGCTAATCCGGATGGCGAGTCGCATCTGGCTCTTCGGTATGGGGCGTCAGGTAGAATTTGACGTCAAACAACGGATTTTTGAACACTTACTCAAGCTGGAGCCATCCTATTTTGCTACCAATGCCACAGGGGATTTAATTAATCGGGCTACCAGTGATTTGGAAAATATCCGCAGATTGTTGGGTTTTGCGGTCCTAAGCATTGCAAATACTGTGTTTGCTTATGCCCTGACGGTGCCGATAATGCTGGCAATTAGTGTAGATCTCACAATAGCAGCACTGGCAGTATATCCCTTGATGTTATTTATGGTACAACTGCTTGGCGATCGCCTACGCAACCAACAGTTAGCAGTGCAGGAAAATCTCTCCGACATCAGCGAACTGATCCAAGAGGATATCAGCGGTATCGCATTGATTAAAATCTACGCTCAAGAGGAAAACGAGCGCCGCGCCTTTGCTAAGACAAATCAGCAGATATTGAAGTCTAACCTGCTGCTGGCAAAAACCCGAAATATCTTATTTTCAGTGATTGGCGGACTAGCAAGTGTCAGTTCGTTATTGATCCTCTGGTTGGGGGCGACACGTATTACCGCAGGAACCCTTACCATTGGTGACTTTGTCGCACTGCTGATTTATGTTGAGCGTCTAGTTTTTCCCACCGCCTTATTAGGGTTTACAATTACGACTTACCAACGGGGTGAAGTTAGTATTGATCGCGTTGATGCGATTCTCACTGTCTCACCCAAAGTTAAAGACTCAACAGATGTCATTCATCTGCCAGCAGAGCAAGTACGCGGGGAATTGACAGCTAAAAACTTCACTTACATATATCCAGGTTCTACCAAACCAGCACTACAAAACGTCAACTTTACTATTGCTCCTGGGGAAATTGTAGCAATTGTCGGACCTATTGGTTCGGGGAAATCAACTTTAGCGAATGCTTTGCCAAGGTTATTGGATGTTGCGCCAGGGCAGTTGTTTTTGGATGGGGTGGACATTACTAAAATAGCGTTGGCGGATTTGCGAAGTGCGATCGCCTACGTTCCTCAAGAGAGTTTTCTGTTCAGCACCACAATCAAAAATAACATTCGCTATGAAGATCCCATGAGCGAACAAAAAGAGGTACAATCTGCCGCTCAGTTGGCACAACTGCACCCAGAGATTATTAATTTTCCCCAGCAATATGAAACTATGGTCGGTGAACGCGGGATTACTCTTTCTGGCGGTCAACGACAGCGTACAGCCTTGGCTCGGGCATTGCTAGTCGATGCAAGAGTGTTAATTTTAGATGATGCCCTCTCCAGCGTTGATAATCAAACAGCCACAGCCATCTTAAAAAATCTCTCCCGAAGTTCCGATTTTCGCAAGCCCCTAATCGGGCGGGTCTCTGGTAGCATGGAACGTAAAAGTGTGATTTTCATTACCCATCAACTGTCTGCGGCGGCGGCAGCTGACCGAATTTTAGTCATGGATCAGGGTAAAATCATTCAAATAGGTACGCAAATAGAACTTTTACAACAACCAGGACTTTACAGAACTTTATGGAGCCAGCATCAAGTAGAAGAATTGCTGCATTAGTTATTGGTCATTAGTCATTAGTCATTGGTCAT
>CAZZXJ010000256.1:0-8403 GCA_964657905.1 uncultured Stigonema sp. | reverse complement strand
TGTAGTACGCAGCTATGCTGAAGGCATCTATGCTGCGGGTAATGAGAAGAAAGAACAATTACCTTTTCCCCAATTACCAATTAGCAAGTGAAGTTACTTTTGTATCCTGTAGTGTTGTCTGAATGTTCTCATGTCCAATCAGCGCTCGTTGTTGAGTCAAATGGTCTAGTTAAAGCTGTGGAAGTTGAGCTGAGCTTTTTCTCGTTCGTGTGCGAATGCCTCCCGAATGCATTCCCAAGCAGCAGCCCAGAAACGAGAAAAAGAGACTACTGTCTGCGTATATATACGGTTGACTTCTGAAGTGACGACTAGGGATGATGAGTTAAAACAACGTTAAAGAGTAAGTATAAAAATGATTGAAAAATTTTAACAAGAAAGAATACATGCGTCAATCGTCAGAATGAGCGCATGAATTCTGTACGACTGGCGGATGAATAAAGGGGTTTAAGCACGGAGCCAAATTTCCAATTTGGTGGTCTTCAATCAGTGAGGGTCTGAATCCCATACTGATTGATTCTGACGACTGACGTCACGACTTCTGACTCCTTCTTCAACGTTTTGAATCAGAAGATGTTGTGTCTATTAAAACTTACTTACGCAGGTTTGAATTCTATTAGTTGGGAGAGGCGGATTTTGTCCGTTTAGGCACAAACTTCTAGTTTGAGAGATACTACTTTAGAGGATAATTTAAAAGAATGAGTTTGAATATGCTTAATAAATTTAACCCCTTGAACGAAGAGGATGATGTCATTTTATTAGATAATACTATATTTGATGTCATTAAAATTAGAGATAAAATAATTGAAGATTTTGAACCAAAAGGAAATGATTTAAACTTTGTCAACAAAAACTCATTTATTAAGAAATATTTTAAACGAATCAACGTTCAAGGTATTTTTAATCGAGTTGAATGGAAATTTTCCCAAAGAAAAGGAATTAAATGCGAACTATTCATGCCTGGTAATGACAGCAGGCAAAAAGGCATCCTTCAAATTCGAGTTATCTTAGAATTTTTAGCAATGCTTGAAACTCATAGTATATCGAATTCATCGCTTAGTAGAGAGAGGAATTCCGAAATTTTTGAGGTAAAAGTTTTGCTAGATTTTTGTTCTGACTAACCTAAAGAAAATCAAAACCAACAAAAAATTGTGGCGTGACTCAGGTTCGTTTTCCTCTTCTCTTCTGTGCCTGTAGGGCAGGCGGCAAAGCCCGCCCTCTGCGTGGGTGCGGAACTACCCCAACTGACTCAACCAAGTACCGATATCTACCGCTAACTTTTGCCCCAACTTCAACAACTGACGACACCGAGTTGTATCTTCACCATTGGCAATTACGGCAATACACTGCTGCACAATTTGATTGTGCAGACAGCTGAGGTATAGTTCTTGAGATCGCTCAAGGGAGATGCCAAGATTTAGCTGATATCCCACATCAATCAACCGCTCTAAATGTTGAATATCTGCATCAAAAGTCCCATTGGAATCGTGCAATAATTGCCAGATTGATCGCAAAATCAACTGCTCTAGCATCAGCTTACCTTCGGGAATATTCATCCGACAGAGTAGATGCTTCGCTTCCGTGGCGATCGCCTCTAATTCTACTATGTGGTTCCCATTTAATAGCGGCTCGCTGATCTCTTGCTCCAGCGATCGCAAAGTCATCATACACCGATGTCCTAAGGCAATCTCTGCTGCCACCTGCAACTCTTGGGGCGCGGCTAGTTCATCCCGATGGAATGCCATCAATATACCGTAATTTTCACGGTATGCTTGGGTATAAAGCTGATCAAGTCGTGTCAGTGTTTCCTGACTGAGCAGCCGCATGAGGCGATGGCGTTCCTCGGCAAATAGATTCTGCAAGCTGTACGCCTCCTCCCCAAACAACTTGGTCATCACCAAGATAGTGTGCGCCACACTAGCCTGTTGCAGAGCGCCAAACACCTGTTCTTTCAACAGAGTGTAAGTACGCCGTCCCTCGAAGGGTTGAATGCAACAGTGAAAATCCCAGCCTCCGAGATGGAGAACAGCAAACACCAAATGTTCGCTTTCCCAGGTAATATCTGACACTAACTTCAAATTTCCGACAGCTAGAGTCAATGATCCCATCCTTTGCAGTTGATAATCTAGCTCGTAAGCGGTGTAGCAATAAACCTGCTTTTGATAGGGAAGAGGACATTTAGTAGCACCATTTTGTTCAAAGGCAGCTGATCGCGTTTCTGATTTGTGATTGGCAAACAGCGAAGTAATGGCGTAATGGGCTGCTACTTGTTTGAAGCTCACTTGAGCCGTCACCACCAGTTGGCGATAGACTTCAGCACCGTGCTTGAAGATATCTATATTACTGGGTGCTTGGGCTAGGCGTTTGAGAAAGCCAAGTTCCAACTGCACGCCTGCCACATCCCCCGCCAGTTCCAAAGCACGGGCGGCGTAACGGAGAATCTGCGTCCCCTCCGGGCGCGAGACTTCTTCAAAAAACCACCCACAACTGGTAAACATCAGCAAAGCGTGACGCTGCATTTCCAACAGGCGTAGGGCATCAACTTGTTCAGCAGATGTCAGTTTGTGGGTTTGGTGGCATGAGAGAAAACGGCTAATATTATCAGGGGAGCGATCGCGCATCACCTGGATATACTCATCTCGTGCTTGCCAGGGATCGCGGAAAAGCTGTCGGCCATGTTCCTCATACACCTCAATTAGCTGATCCCGCAGCCAATTTAAGGTATCGCGCAAGGGGCGACGCCATTGCTGATGCCATCCACCGCCACCGCCACAACCGCAGTCATCCTGCCATCTGTCTACACCGTGGGCACAACTCCATGCCGTTACTGGCTTCAATTCAACTTCCCAGGTGGGAGGATTTAAGCTGAGGTAATGGGCAAAGTTTGTTACTGTCCAACCCCGGCTAGGAAACTCTTCTCTAAAGGCGTAGGCTAAGGTTTTCTCAGTTCCGCCTTTATGGTGTCCAAAGGTTTCTCCGTCAGTCGCCACTGAAATCAATTGTGCGGGGCGATGATCCCCACGCACTGCCGCACCAATGCGTCCCGCTAAGTGACTGGAACTGTAAACGACATCACTGTAACCCATATCCCGGGAGATGGGACCATCGTAGAAAAAGATATCGATGTAGGGTTTGTCATTTTGACCATTGACCAATGACCATTGACTATCTTTCAAAAAACAGCGATAAGGGCGTGTGGGATCAATTTGACCTCCACCGACTTCGTGCCATTCGGGGTTGGGATCATCGTTTGTGGGTAGGAGACGGTAACGCTGTGCTTGAGAGGGGGCAAGAACAATAAAGCGAATGCCGAGGGCAACTAGAGCCTCCAGGGTGGCATAGTCTACAGCAGTTTCCGCCAGCCACATCCCTTCGGGATCGCGTCCAAACCGGGAGCGGAAGTCTTCTTTGCCCCAGCGGATCTGGGTGTATTTGTCACGCTCGTTGGCAAGGGGCATGATAATGTGATTGTATACTTGCGCGATCGCATTGCCGTGACCGTTCAAGCGATCGCAACTATTGCGATCCGCCTCCAAAATCCGCTGATAAACCTCCACATCGTAGCGTTCCAACCACGACATCAGCGTTGGTCCAATGTTAAAGCTCAAATACTCATAGTTATTCACGATCCCCACTAGTTCGCCTCGGTCATTCAAAACCCTAGCAAAGGCATTCGGGCGGTAGCATTCGTGGTGAATTCGTTCATTCCAGTCATGGAAAGGTGCCGCGCCCGGTTGGCGTTCGATGGCGTCCAAGTAAGGGTTTTCTCGTGGTGGTTGGTAAAAGTGCCCATGTACTGTTACGTAAACACCCGTAGCCGTTCTCAGGGGATCAGGCATTTTGGTGTTTTTAGTATTTTCGTATGGCGTCAAATTTGAGCCAGCACTGACTGGCAGTTCAGCAGCAGAAGTCATGCAGAGTTATTCCAAATTAGATAAATATTGCAGTTGCGCTTTTATACAATGTGTATCAACCCTTTGACAGCGGCATTCCAACAAAAGTTGGTAAAGATAAAAACTATGAGATAGAACAAAATCTCGAGATAGTGGTCTTTGCGTGTTGCGGGTAATCTGCCTGATCAAGCCACCCTTTCCCCAAAGGAATCAGCCATTAACAAAAGCCCATCTAGCAGGTTTTCTCTTTAGTAGCACCAAAAAACTTAATCGTCTCTTAATACATTAAACAGCATTTTTGGTGTACAATTCACAATTTACTTGAAAGTTTGATAACAAAATATTGCAAATGCTATACAGAACTCAAAGCTATTTTACAAATATAGCTCAAGAATGGAAACAGTAAAATTCCGGAACAGTCAGCCCTTAAGAGAAGTAAAGGTATTATTATATACTTATGAGCTTGATGATTCACTAGGAATAATCAATTAAGAAAGATGATCTCCATGTCGTTAGTGCCTTTTTGCAGTAATGGCAGCTTCATATTAAATATATATAGCGGTTCTTGATTGCTTGCAGTACACCTGTGAGCGGTAGTCAGGACTCCTCCATATTCTGGCTCCTGGCTCCTGGGTCCTGAGTCCTTTCATTCATATGAGAATTCCTATAGATAGCAAGATTTGACAACAAGCTGCGCCCTACTGGTCACCTCAATGGTAGGGTAAATACTGTTGTGCTAATTTTTTTTAACAAATTATTACATTTTTTTAGCTGTAAGTACGCAATATTCCGGAATACCAGCAATTTCGTTTGTCAAAGGAAATATGGGTGTTAGTAAAATGAAACACAATGAGTGATATTGCCCTGCTGATGACTGGCGTGTTAACGACAGGACAACCATCGCCGCAAATTTTACCGGCTCAGCCATTGGTACAGCTATGCAATGGCGTAGAGAAGTCAACAAGGGGTGAGTTATCTCAGTTAGTTCCAACTGCAACTGCTCAAATTACACCACCTGAATTCATGCAGCCAAATGGGACGCTCCTCGCTGCTCGCTCAGCATTTACAGAGCGGAACACTGGCGTCGCAGGGGACGTTGAGGATACTGGTGGAAATATCCTTGATAAAATTTGCTCTCAAGTAGATGCTAAAAAATTACACCAAATATCTACCCATTTGCCTTTGGCAGGGTTAAGGGAAAACACCGCTACAGAGATTTTTCGCACTCAGCAAAGATCCGCTACCAACATTGCTGATAAACCACAGATAATAGATGAACAAGACAGTGACAACAAGATGGTTGTTACAAAATCTCAACAGCTTACTAGCCCATTGCCAATTCTAGAATTTGGTGACTCAGGCACTTCCGTCAGAGTCTTGCAACGGCTGTTATCGTTTCATGGTTATGTTGTTGAAGTTGATGGGGTTTTTGGTGGGCTGACAGAGATTGCTGTTAGCTCCTTTCAATATCGACGGAATTTAGTGATAGATGGGATAGTTGGTCAAAGAACTTGGGATGAGTTGGCAAAATAGTCATTTGTCATTTGTCCTTAGCAAAAAACAAATGACCAATGACCATTTGACCATTTGACCAATGACTAATTAACGATACTTATGTTGCTCTAAGAGTTGTTGCGCCCTTGGCTTGTAAATTAAATAAAACAAAGCCTCAATGTAGCGCAATAAATCCTCACGTTCCTCTTGTGAGGTAAAGTTCCAGAAGCCATAAATTCGCGCTAACGATAGCAGCTTAGTAGTGTGTATTTTCCATGTATAGGTGCTGAGAACCCTATCAATACCTTCCTGAGAAATGTCCTGCCAATATTGAGAATTTTGCTCGCACTTGGTGACAAACTCCAGAATTTTTTCAGATGTATCCTCTAAATTGGTTGGGTTAATGTAAAAGCCATTTACCTTGTTCTGAATAATTTCTAAAGGACCACCAAATTGCGTGGCAAAAGTTGGAATTCCTGAAATCATGGACTCCAAAACAGTCAAACCAAAAGCTTCAAACAAAGCAGGTTGCACAAAGATTCCTTCGTGGTCAGCAATGACTCTGTAAATTTCACCAGAGTCAGTTTTAGACAAGCGTACACCCAACCAGCGAATCTTCCCGATGAGATTGTATTGCTCAATAATGCTGTAGAGTTTAATAATTTCGTCGCGTTCTTCGTTGTCACCTGATTCCTCTACGCGCAACTTACCCGCCACCAAAATTAAGTTGCAATGCTCCTGTAATTTTTGACTCTGACCAAAACATTCGACTAAGCCAGTTAGGTTCTTAATGCGGTCAAGTCGCGCCATTGAGAAGATAGGACGCTTGCTCTTGTCGTCGAGTGTGCCGAAAATTTGGGTAGAATCTTCCAGAGTAAAGAGCATTTGTTCAATTCTCTTGCGATCGCTCTCTACTCGATCTTCAGTACGCGAGTAGGGGAAATAGTAATTCTCATTCACCCCTGGTGGAACCACATTGAACTTGGGACTAAATAGCTCAATTCCATTCACCACATGGTATAAATCCGGCATGGTGAAGCACTTGTAAGACTCGTACTGTCCTACACTATCGGGAGTTCCCACAATTTCTTGGTAGGTGCTGCTAATCACGAAATGAGCAGCATTCATTGCCAACAAATCAGCAGTGAACTGTAACGAAAAATGGTATTTCTCATCCAAATCATACCAGTAGAGGTTACTGAACAAGTATTTGGACTTTTCCAAAGCGTGAGCAACGTTGCACTGAGTTACTTTCAGACGGCGTGACAGCAAAAACGCTACCAAATTACCATCAGAATAGTTACCAACAATCAAATCAGGTCTGCCTTGAAATTCTGCTAGCAGTTCTTTTTCTGCATCAATAGAGTAGGTTTCTAGATAAGGCCAAAATTCAAACCGCGAAATCCAGTTTTGCGTCATGTTGGGATTGAATTCCCGCAAAGGAACTCGCAAAATCCAGGCATTTTGTGTACCGTGGACTTTTTCCAGACGTTGGTTACAAAGGGTGCCATCACTGTTGGGAATCAGGCGGGTGAGAATAATTACCTTCGGCTGAACATTTAGTCCTTCTAAACCAGCTAACATGGCATCTTCTTGCAGCTCCTGTTCCAGAGTCTTTGCTTGGTCAAGGACGTAGACTACCTGACCACCAGTATCGGGACGCCCCAAAACTCCCTCTTGCCCAAACCAACCGTGGGGAGACACCAGGACTATCCTGAAAATCATCGGGATGCGAGAGATGAAGGCTTCTAGTGTCTGGGGATCGGGAGAGTCAATCAATTCATCAAGAATACTCAGGGTTTCCCGCACTCTGTCGGCGGTGTTACCCCAACCCGGTTCAAAACCCATCGCTTGCAGGGCAAACCGGAATTCTTCGTAGGGTTGATCGTTAGGGCGATCGCCTAACATAGCGATCGCTTTCTTGACTTGATCGGAGAGTTCTTGCTGTGAATGAATGCGCTCGTTAATTAATAGCTGGATACCGTTATATTGATGCAGGCGCAAGAAACTAAATAAGCTTTCCAGCCATTGCGTGGCGTCTTGAAACAGCTTACTGGAGAGATAGCGGTTGAGAAACTGCACCCCCTTGCCAATATTTTTCGGATCGCGAATCATCGGGGAGTAGTCATAAAACGGACCAAAATCCAGTTCTAAGAGGTCGCCTTCTTGGGGATGAAATCGGTTGACAAAGCGATCGCGCAGATCTAACAGTTGTTCTACCGTCATCGGTTCAACACTCAAGTCGGCTGTTAGCAGATAAGCGAATTGACTGGCAATCTTGGGGCGGATAATGAAACAGAGGTTTGATTCCTCTATAATAATTTCCTGGGTGTAGTAAATGAGTTTGCTTAGGTGTGAGGAAGTGGAAAACTCCTCCGGCTTTTGGTACTTATAGCAATATTCACTATATAAATTAAGGATGTCGTTCCGCAGCAAGTACCGTTTTTCTTGCTGGCGCAACTCACTAATCAAGGAACGCAAATCACTTTTTTCGTCACCATCTAGGACGGCTTGAAACAATTCAGACATAGCTATTCTCGAGTCAATTTTAGGTTTCGGATTGAGCATGGCCATGGGTAATCGGTAAAAGGCAGAAGGACTCAGGCAAATCTTTTCTGCTAACCAATTACTGACAATAAGGTTCAGTTAAGGGTAGTTGGCGGGTGGAGAAACCCGGTTTCTGTCTGGGTGCTTATCCGAACCGGATTGCAATTACTGATCTAATACGGTTCAGTTAAGGTAGATAACCAACCGCCAACTTAATTGTAGAGACGCGTTAGCGAAGCGGCACGAAGTGCCAGATCGCGTCTCTACACGGTCTAAAATTCCTACCGATCAACCCTAACTGAACCGTATTGATTACTGATCCCCATAAACCCCATTACATTTTTACGCATATTGTATCGCTGAGTGCCTTAAACTCTGATTAAATACGTAATTTTTTCTTACAATTATTACCGTTCTTGACCCTTGGCGGTTCGGGAGTAATCAGCCGTTGCTTGAATGTCTGCGATCTCCA
>CAZZXJ010000255.1:0-8421 GCA_964657905.1 uncultured Stigonema sp. | reverse complement strand
AAGAAAAGTAAAGCTCATAAGTTCGCTCGTAGTAAGCGCTGAAGCGCTTACTACAAACCTTTAATTTTTTACGCCGACTTACTTATGTAGAGACGTTGCATCTTCGGTCAAGACACGTGTAAAATTTACACTGCCCAAGAAACACAATACGGTTGCGTTAAGCACTCCGACAGAAACCGGGTTTCGACCCTCGCGAACTACCCTTAACCGAACCGTATGGGGAGCAAACGACCGTTTGTGCCTACATTTGAACCTTACGAGCGTCGAAAACTGCTGTATTTGGAGAAGGGAGTAGACAACGACTGCTAAATGTAACGGATTGCAAAGTATAATGAAAACGACAAAACGATTAAGAAATATTGAAGAGCAGTAAGGTTAAATGCGAGTAGCGATCGCGGGAGCGGGTTTAGCAGGGCTTTCCTGTGCAAAATATCTTACCGACCTAGGTCACACCCCTATTGTCTTGGAAAGCCGAGACGTACTGGGGGGTTTGGTGGCGGCGTGGAAAGATGCAGACGGAGACTGGTATGAAACTGGGCTGCACATCTTCTTTGGGGCATATCCCAATATGTTGCAGCTATTTAGGGAACTGGGTATTGAAGATCGCTTGCAGTGGAAAGAACACACTATGATCTTCAACCAGCCCGATAAACCAGGCACTTATAGCCGCTTCGATTTTCCCAACTTGCCAGCGCCTTTTAATGGCATCGTGGCAATTCTGCGGAACAACGATATGCTGACTTGGGGTGAGAAGATCCAGTTAGCTAAGGGCTTAGTTCCAGCCATGCTTCGGGGGCAAAAGTATGTCGAGGAGACGGATAAGTATACATTTTCTGAATGGCTAAAGCGGCAAGGCGTCAGCGAAGAAGTACAACAAGATATTTTTATCGCTGCATCCAAATCGCTTAACTTCATTAATCCAGACGAGATTTCGGCAGTAGTTTTGCTCACCGCCCTCAGAGCCTTTCTCCAAGAAAAGAGCGGTTCAAAAATGGCTTTTCTGGATGGTTCTCCAACTGAGCGATTGTGTAGTCCGTTAGTAGATTACATTACCGCACGTGGTGGGGAAGTGCGATTAAATGCGCCATTGAAAGAAATTTTGACAGGCGATGATAGCACAGTCAAGGGGTTCAACATTCGGGGGCTGAATGGAGCACAAGATGAAGTATTAACGGCTGATTTGTATGTCTCGGCAATGTCCGTTGACTGCTTGAAGGTAATACTACCATCGGCTTGGAAGCAGATGGAGTTTTTCCACTCCCTCGAAGGGTTGGAAGGTGTACCGGTGATCAACTTACAACTGTGGTTTGACCGTAAACTTACAGAGATCGATCAGTTGTTATTTTCACGATCATCTCTCCTCAGTGTTTACGCCGATATGAGTAATACCTGTCATGGATACGCCGACCCCAATCGATCAATGCTGGAATTAGTTCTTGCTCCGGCGAAAGATTGGATCTCAAAATCTGATCAAGAGATTTTGCAGGTAACCCTTGCTGAGTTAGAAAAACTTTTCCCCACACATTTTGGAAAAGAAAATCCAGCAAAATTGCTGAAATATCATGTCGTAAAAACGCCGCGTTCAGTGTACAAGGCAACTCCAGGGTGTCAACAGTGCCGTCCTACCCAGAAAACGACCATTGCTAACTTCTATCTGGCAGGAAGTTACACTATGCAACGCTACTTAGGGAGTATGGAAGGTGCCGTACTTTCTGGTAAGCTGACAGCGCAGGCGATCGCAGAAGCACACCCATGGGCAAATTCTTCCAGCCTGCAAATGCAAACCCTTCAGTCTGCAACGAATGCTGCAACTGTCTGATTCCCCCCCATGCATGAAAACGTCGATCTCTGTAGACGAGTCTTACCAACTTTGTCGCCAGCTCATAGTAAAGTATTCCACGACTTTTTACGTCGGCACTTTACTGATCAACAAGCAAAAGCGTCCCGCCATTTGGGCAATTTATGCTTGGTGTCGCCGTACAGATGAACTGGTGGATGGTCCCGCATCTACTCTTACCACGCCGGAAACCCTAGACCTATGGGAGCAGCAACTGGAATCAGTTTTTGCGGGACGTCCAATAGATAATTTTGATGTGGCGTTAGTAGATACCATCCAGCGTTTCCCAATGGACATTGAGCCATTTCGGGATATGATTACCGGTCAGCGTATGGACTTATACCGCAGTCGCTATGAAACGTTTGAGCAGTTACACCAGTACTGTTACCGCGTTGCTGGCACTGTAGGTTTGATGTCAACGGCGGTGATGGGGGTTGATACCTCCACAAACACAGCACCGTGGAATCGCTATCAACAGCCGTATATTCCCACTGAAGAAGCGATCACCCTGGGAATTGCTAATCAACTCACCAACATCTTGCGCGATGTGGGGGAGGATGCACGGCGAGGGCGGATTTATATACCCTTAGAAGACTTGGTGCGATTTAACTATACCGAGCAAGACTTGATCCTGGGAGTGGTGGATGAGCGCTGGCGCTCTCTCATGCGCTACCAAATCCAACGCGCACGGCAATTCTACACCAAGGCAGAAAAGGGAATTAAGTACCTATCTGTGGATGCCCGTTTGCCTGTGTGGGCATCTATGATGCATTACAGTCGCATTTTGAGCGTAATTGAACGCAATGATTATGATGTGTTCAATCAACGTGCTTACGTACCTCAGTGGCAAAAGTTACTCAGTTTACCAGTGGCTTTGGTGCGATCGCAAGTGCTATGAAAGGAGTCAGGAGTCAGAAGAATTCTCACTCAGATTTAATATCGATCTGAATTTATTTTCCTGCTAACAATTCTGGCTTCTGACTCCTGACTACTTCTTGATATTAACTATTGACATCCCACTTTAAAGTCTGATATCATCATTTACTGTAACCATGGAGAGGTGGCTGAGTGGTCGAAAGCGACAGATTGCTAATCTGTTGTACGGCAGGTAACTCCGTACCGAGGGTTCGAATCCCTCCTTCTCCGTTTTTTCAAGTTAAGAGTGAGGAATTAATTAATAACTCCTCACTGCTAAGTTATTTATTCCTCTTGGAGGATGATATCATCATCCCTTGGAGCAGTGAAAGATTTAACTTATATTTAACTTAAGTACAAATCTTGCGTTTATGCTCCACATACAAGAGGAGTGAAAAGAATATATGCAAATTCGTGCTGCTTTTGCCTTAACTTTAGCTACCATGATCACAGGTTTTTTGGCAGCAGGCTGTGAAAAACCTACCCCCAATAACACGGCTAACAATGGAGGGAGCGCCAGCCCAGCAGCAAACACAACTACCACAGCAACCAATGCCAACGGTTTGAAAATTGGTTCCCTGTTACCAGCAACCGGCGACTTGGCTTCTATCGGACAGCAGATGGCGGGAGCCGTTCCCTTACTCGTAGACACTGTCAACGCTTGCGGTGGCGTGAATGGGGCGCCAGTCACCCTCGTGTCAGTAGACGACCAAACTGACCCTAAAGCTGGTGCAGCTGGTATGAACAAACTAGCAACTTTGGATAAGGTTGCTGGTGTAGTTGGCTCCTTTGCTAGCAGCGTCTCCACAGCAGCAGTTTCCATCGCCACACAAAATAAAGTCATGCTCATTTCTCCAGGTAGCACCAGCCCCGTGTTTACTGAAAAGGCGAAAAAAGGCGACTTTAAAGGTTTTTGGGCGCGTACGGCTCCTCCGGATACTTACCAAGCACTAGCCTTAGCCCAACTTGCGAATAAAAAAGGTTACAAGCGAGTTTCCACAGTCGTGATTAACAACGACTATGGTGTGGGGTTTGAAAAACAATTTGTGCAAGCTTTTGAAAAATTGGGGGGAACAGTAGTTGACAAAAATAACCCGGTACGTTATGACCCTAAAGCTACCACCTTTGACACGGAAGCCGCTGCTGCTTTTGCTGGCAAGCCAGATGCAGTGCTAGCGGTGGCTTACGAAGAAACTGCAAGTTTGCTGTTAAAGGCTGCTTACCAGCAAGGTCTAACTCAGGGGGTGCAGATTCTGTTTACAGATGGCGAAAAGTCAGATACCTTAGCTGAGAAAGTCGGCAAAACTTCTGATGGTAAATACATAGTAGCTGGAGCCATAGGCACTGTACCCGGTTCCGATGGTAAAGGATTAGAAGCTTTCTCCAAACTCTGGCAATCTAAAAAAGGAGGGCCACCAGCACCATACACTCCCCACGCTTGGGATGCAGCTGCCTTGTTAGTGCTAGCAGCGCAAGCCGCTAAGGAAAACACGGGCGTTGGCATAGCCAACAAAATCCGTGAGGTTACCAATCCCCCAGGCACAGAAGTGAGCGATGTCTGCGAGGGTCTAAAGTTACTGAAAGAGGGTAAAAAAATTAAATACCAGGGAGCTAGCGGTAATGTAGATGTTGACCCTTACGGCGATGTAGTTGGTATCTACGATGTCTGGACAGTTGAAGACAACGGCAAAACTAAGACGATTGACCAAGTTAGCCCAAAATAATGCTAATTGCTAATTGTTCATTGCCATTAGCAATTAGCAATTAGCAATTTAATTACAAGCCACGGAAGTTGTAACCGACTCCTAGCAACAATCCCACATCGGTGTCACTAAAAAATGCTGCATTTACAGCAGCCGTTGCCGTAAATTGACGATTGAGAGGTACATCAATACCACCAGATACCAGGAAGGCCGCATCAGTGCTGTCGCCGGTTTTAATAGCTACACCACCTCCAAGGTAAGGCGAGATCGGCAATGGTTCGCTAAATGGCTCTACCGACCGGAGGTTAAAGTCGTAGGTGATAGGAACCAGAATAACTGGATTATCCCCTAGCACTGCTGCTGGTCGTACAGAGAAGGTTCTTGTGAGTCCAATTTTACTGATTACCGTAAAGTTACCATCACCCAAAGCTGAGCCACCACTTAAACCAAGGTTTGCGGCTATGCCAACATAACTTGGGCCCCCACGAGTAACTCTACCAGGACTAACATTAATATCCGCTTGCGCCACACGATCAGGAGCAGATGGTTTATCTGCTTGCGTCGCACCAGGATCAGATGGTTGAGAAGTAGATTTAGACTGGTTCGAGAACGCCGTAGATGACGTTGCTGTTGTGCCTGGAACTGGTGTAACTACACGACTAACGGTTTGATGTTGAGCGCTTGTAGAGATCTGCTGCTCTAGCTTAGCTAAACTTGATCTTTGTGGCGCTGGCTTGACTTCTGGAACTGTAGATTTTACTGGAGTTTGAGTAGAGAATGATGGGGTGAAGGTCTCTACCTCAGCACTTACATTGCTGGAAGACTCTTCGGTTGCGTTCATCTGGGTTAACTGAAAACTGCTTGTGGTTTCCGCAGTTTGAGCTACAGCAGATAAGCTGTTACCCAAGACTGCTAGAGCGGAGAAACTCAGTAACCAAACAACTCCCTTACAAGAAACAATAGTATTCACATTCACTCCTACAAAGAATATTGCCGCAATAGATGATGGATTTTGTTGTTTTCAGGCAACTTTTGGCAACAATCAAAATTTAGCACCAAAATATAAATCCTACATCCATAATTTGACGGGGATAGACTTCTAGATTTAACACCATTGACTAACTCCCGGGCATAAACGCACGGGGATTCTTATGGTCTCCTGACTCCTAGGGTAAAGTTTCAACTTGAATGGTGATCAGCTTAATTTCCTAGACTGGCAACCGCATCGGCAACTAACTTAGAAACAAAAGGCAAAATGGTACGGTCTTTAGCGTTCGCTTTGCCCTCAGTAAATACTACTAAGAGGTAGGGGCGCAGATCTGGTAATTCTATATACGCCACATCGTGACGAACTTGACTCGTCCAACCCGCCTTTGACCAAATTTGGGCATAAGGGGGAAGACGATCGCCTAAAAAGCCCCTCACCTGATCTTCTTCAACATCTTTTGGCAAATCATCAGGAATCAGACGACGTTTCATTAAAGCCATCATGGCTTGCGATCGCGCACTAGACACCGCCACCCCACCGATAATACTATGTAGCAACCTAGCGGTAGCATTCGTCGTTACCATATTGCGATTTTCTAGCAACTCTCCCACAAACGCCCGTTCCCGCCCATAGGGACCATCACACCAAGTTTTTTGGCAGACGTTAATCGTGTCCATTTCCGCCCACCCCAAAGACTGAAAATAGCGGTTAACAATATTACGCTGATACCTCCATGTATCAAATGGTCCGGTTGGTAAATCTGGTCCGGAAGTGGTTCCAGTCAGTATATCCACAACCAAGCTGGTAGCATCATTGCTGGAATCAACAATCATATCGCCTATGGCTCTGTGCAACTCAGAGGATGTGGGCATCATGCCTTTCTCCAACCATTCGTTGACCGCCACCAGATAAAACAACTTCACCACACTTGCAGGATAAATTCGCTCAACACCACGATAAGTAAAACCACGGTAGAGGTGGTTCCAAAAGGCATTTGGAGTCAGCGCACCACCAGTATTTACTAGTACAGGCGGATCGTAAACGATCCAAGTCAGAGCAATTTGGTTGCGGGCTAACGTCGGAAATGCTGACCAAATTGCTTCTAAAATGCCATTACCGAGATTTTCGAGTTGTTCGTCCTTCTTAAAAAAAATCATTGTTCTTCTTAGGATGTCCCTCAATCTAAAATCCAAAATCCCAAATCCAAAATCAGGAGAGTATCAGTGTCTAGCTGACCTGAACTTATATGATTCTCCCAACTGTGACCGTTTGGCAACTCAAGCCGCAGCTAGACGACATTTACGGGTGACATCAAATTCTCAGGATGTAGAGAGGTTGCATGCAACGTCAATACAGGTGCTTTTGTGTGAGGATGATTATCCAGGGTGGTTGTCGGTTTCAGATTTGAGTTTATTACAACCATGCACTGTACCTTATCAGGCTAGATCATTTTCTGAATTTGAGATTAAAAAACTATTGCCAGAAATCATCTTCTTTACCCACCTCGCCATGGGACAACCAAATTATTACCTTTGGGGTGGTACAGTAGGACCAAATTACGACTGTTCGGGGTTGATGCAGGCGGCGTTCGCTTCTGTGGGGATTTGGTTACCCAGAGATGCCTATCAGCAAGAAGGTTTCACCCAACCAATTGCCATTTCAGAATTACAACCAGGCGACTTGGTATTTTTTGGAACTTCCGAAAAAGCAACTCATGTGGGACTTTATTTGGTTGATGGTTGCTATATCCATAGTTCTGGGAAAGATCAGGGGCGTAACGGTATTGGCATTGACCGGATGACGGAACAAGGAGATGAGGTGAGTCAGTCATACTACCAGCAGCTGCGTGGTGCTGGAAGAGTTGTCAGGAGTTACGAACCGCAAAGACGCCAAGGACGCTAAGGAATATGAGGAGTGAGTTGGTTAAGAGTGGGATTGTTGAGCCTCTTGGGGCGATGTCGTCTGTGCCAGATGTTTCGGTGGTGATCCCGGTGCATGACGAAGTGGAAAGTTTGCCGCCTTTGCTTGAGGCGATCGCTTCTACTTTGATGAAGAGTGAGTTGGATTATGAAATCATCTGTGTGGATGATGGTTCAACAGATGGTTCAGCACAGTTTCTTAAAGAACAGGCACTCTTGCGCACTGATTTAAAGGCGGTGATTTTGCGTCGCAATTATGGTCAAACTGCGGCGATGGCTGCTGGGTTTAATTATGCATTAGGTAAAGCGATTGTCACTTTGGATGCTGACCTTCAAAATGACCCGGCGGATATTCCCATGCTGTTGGCAAAGCTGGAGTCAGGCTATGATTTGGTCAGTGGTTGGCGGCAAAACCGACAAGATGGCGCACTGAAGCGGTTACTTCCTTCCAAAATTGCCAACTGGGTGATTCGGCACACCACTGGGGTGAATATTCATGATTATGGCTGTTCGCTCAAAGCTTATCGTCCGGAAGTGGTGGCAGATATGAACCTCTATGGGGAACTACACCGATTTATTCCGGCTCTAGCGTACATTGAAGGGGCAAGAATTACAGAAATGCCTGTGCGCCATCACGCCCGTCGCTTTGGTCGCAGTAAATATGGCTTGTGGCGCACATTCCGGGTGTTGATGGATTTGTTAACCATTCTGTTTATGAAAAGGTTCCTGACACGCCCAATGCACGTTTTTGGGCTGTTAGGTTTAATTTCTATGGTTTCGGGGACGGCGATCGGAATTTACTTGACTTGGATCAAATTGGCTTTGGCTGAAAACATTGGTCATCGCCCTTTACTGATTTTGGCGGTTCTCCTACTAGTGACTGGGGTGCAGCTGTTTTGCTTTGGTCTGTTGGCAGAGTTGCTGATGCGTACTTACCATGAGTCCCAAGGACGCCCCATCTATCGCGTACGCGAGGTAGTAACAAATAGTGATAAGTGATGGAACAATAGTAATAATTAGTCATTTGTCCTTTGTCCAATGACCAATGACCAATGACCA
>CAZZXJ010000254.1:5595-8422 GCA_964657905.1 uncultured Stigonema sp. | reverse complement strand
TGACGCTCAACAATCCCAACCAGTACCTGCATCAAATTATCCAGGTCGTCGGGTACTCGGTACAGGGCTATATCCTGGGTGATTTGTTGCTGTTTACTGTCCAATCTACCGAAGCGCCAAGCATCACCAATAGTTACAGCACCGTACAGCACATCCTGATCTTCTAGTTGTGCTAGAGCAATCATCTCAACAGCAAGCTGAGTAAATCCCCGGGTTAGGTCATCGTTTTTAGCCTCAACCACCAACAGACTGCTCTCTAAGCGCAACAGATAATCAAGATTACCCTTCAACCAGTTATTTACCATCAGGGGATACTCAATTCTCACCTGACACTGACAGTAACGGGCAACTTCTAACAAAACAGGAGCCACGAGCGTTTCTCGTCTAGCTGTCTCGCTACTAAGGCTTACCAGTGACAAGGAATCCTCTATTCTCTGTTGCAAATCTGACAAACGGTCTAGCTGTCTGGTAGTATTGGGTAGTGATAACCGTGACTTAGTGAGCGAGTAGCCAAACTCAGCTAGAATCTCATCCGGCTCGTAGGGCATCTCGAAGTAGGAGCGGAAGGTGTAGGACTGATTTTCTTGCAGGATTGGGGGTTTGGGCATCAGTAATCACCTTTTTGACTTGACTGAAATAATATCACCATCAGCAGCAATCAAAACGATCTCAAAGATTAACTCACCTTGAGTGTTAAACTCACCGGCTTGTTTTTATAGCCCCCTCTCTGCGCTTCAGAGAGGGGGTAGCGGGGTGAGGTTAAGCGGGATAAATCCGCAAACGGCGATTTGGTTCTTCGCCAAAACTATTGGACTTGAGACGGTAGTGTTCTACCAACTCGTGTTGCATTTTGCGTATAGAGGCAGAACGGGGTAATAACTCAACTGGCTGTCCCTTGGGAATCACGATTTGCTCTACGGCAAGTCTTGCTTCTTCTAGGGCGTCAATCTCATCATCGGTATCGCCGTGGAGAAATAATTGCAGTTCGTGATCGTCAGTGACATCTGGGTCGTCGATGTTTAGCAATCGCCGTAAGCCACGGGTGATCTGCGGAATGGTGCTGGATTTAATCATGTGGATTGGCAATTGACGGGCTTTGGCCATTTGCCGTAATTTGGCGTGATTTTTGACGTGCGATCGCAGTGCCAAAATTGCATCAGCACTATCGAGATCTTTTGTCATTTCCACTGGTAAATTCAGCACCTGGACTACCTGCTCTAATTGGCTACGGCTGACACCATAGGGATAAACGTGCAGTGGTAAATCTTCACCGTTTGGTCCAGCCTGTCTAATGGCAGTGAACTCAAAGCCATCAGAGTTATTTAAGGATTCATCCAGCAAGCGGTCAAACTCACTTTGCCCAGATCCTCTTTCTCGGTCTGGAGAAAATGATGGCAGTGGAACCATTTGTCCGGAAGCACGCCAGCCGTTGGACGGTCGTGCTGGCGTCAACAAAGATTCCTCTCTACTTTCAGTGTGTACACGACCGTTGATGGGGGTTAAGGAGCGCGTAATCACCACCTTACCGTTTTCATCAACAGTTCTCACTTGTGGGCTGGGCTGACGACCCCGTAGAAGACTATCGACCATGTCAGCAACGCTTTCGTGGACTACCCAGCGCTGCCGTTCTGACATTTCTACAGCAATTTCAAAGGTAGGAGGGGCTTTGCGTTCCAAAACGGTCTTTTGACTACCCCGTCGTCTGGCTTCATCATCCCCCAGTGTCACTGCCTGAATACCACCTACTAAATCGGAGAGGGTGGGATTTTTGATGAGGTTTTCAATCTGGTTCCCGTGGGCAGTTCCTACCAACTGGACGCCCCGTTCCGCAATGGTACGAGCCGCCATTGCTTCCAGTTCTGTGCCAATTTCATCAATGACGATGACTTCAGGCATATGGTTTTCCACTGCCTCAATCATTACCTGATGCTGAAGTTCGGGATGAGCCACTTGCATTCGCCGTGCGCGACCAATGGCGGGGTGGGCAACGTCACCATCTCCGGCAATTTCATTTGAAGTATCAATAATCACCACTCGCTTATTCAGTTCATCTGCCAAAACACGGGCAATTTCCCGTAAGGCGGTGGTTTTACCTACACCTGGGCGTCCCAGCATGAGAATCGATTTTCCAGTTTCTACCAAATCGCGGATCATGCCAATTGTTCCGAATATCGCCCGACCGACGCGGCAGGTTAAGCCAATAATCTTACCTGTACGGTTACGGATAGCACTGATCCGATGCAAAGTTTGCTCAATTCCTGCCCGATTATCTCCGCCAAAGGTTCCCACTCGCTGAATGCAATCATCTATCTGTTCCTGAGTAACAGGTATTTCGCTCAGATACTCAGCCTTATTGGGAAAACGAGCCTCTGGGCGACGACCCAGATCCAAGACCACTTCTACTAAACTATCTCGTTGGGGATGCTTCTCTAGTATCTGCCGCAGGTCTTGAGGCAAAATGTCTAACAACTTTTGGAGATCGTCTGTAATCGTCATGCTTTCTATGGTGACGTTTTTAGAGATGGTGAGGACAAATCCGAGGCTCAAGTGAGGAGCTGTTGGAAAGTGTCCGCAGTGCGCAACGTAGGGAACACTGCCGTGTCCCTACTGCTGTGACTTAAGCTGGGAAACGAGAGAATGGGCAAGTTTTACAGCTTGCCAAAGTAATACGTCGTCTTCTTCTAGGCGAACAATCGCCTTTACACTGGTGTTATTTACCTCCCTTGCTTCTAAGTACTCGAAAATTGGCGACAGCAGTACACGGGCGTAGCTACCGTAAGCAATACCGGATATAGAGGGGGGGAGGGGGAGATGGGGGGAGGGGGGG